>JALYZY010000242.1 GCA_030948665.1 Actinomycetota bacterium
CGCCGTCGCGGCACTGATCGGTCAAGCTCTCAGCTC
Organism: Actinomycetota bacterium; assembly: GCA_030948665.1. Classification (GTDB taxonomy): domain Bacteria; phylum Actinomycetota; class Thermoleophilia; order Solirubrobacterales; family Solirubrobacteraceae; genus Palsa-465. The sequence continues at coordinate 37 of JALYZY010000242.1, forward strand.
GATCGCATCGCCGAGGCGGCGTGATCCAGCCCCTTCCGCGCCGACCCCGGCACCCGCCGGCGAAGGCGCCAGCACGCCCCGGAGAACGCGAGATTGGCCACGGTGGCGAATCCCTGTTCGTCCTCCCGGAGCGCCAGCAACAGGTGCGCCACGCGGTCTCCATGCGGCAGTCCCCGCTCGGTGACCTTGACGCAGTAGCAGTGGACACGCCGACCGCCGGGCCGGATCAGAAGCGCCCCGGCCTCCCCCACCAGCCACATTCCGTGCTCTCCTCGCTCGGGCAACAGCCCGCAGTCAGCGTGCAGGTCCCGGGCCTCGTGGCCGACAAGGTCGCCAAGCAGCCCCGCGGCCACCGCCTCCGACCGGTCCTCGCAGCGATCGCGCCGGCGAACGACGCCCGCCCCACGTGCTGCGTATAGCTCAGGGATCGCCCAAGCGTGCGCCAGCAGGATCAGCCCCACAGGCACGGTCACCGGGTTCAGGTATGCGAGCAGCAGCGCGGCGCCGATGAGCGGGACAGTGTGAGCCACGGTGGCGAGCGTCCATAGTCGCCCCGATCTGGTGATCGAGCGCTCGCTCGCTCGCGGGCGCCAGTAGACGCTTGCGAGCTCCGGAAGACCAGCGCCAGAGACAGCCGCCACCGAAGTCCTACCCCCCGGCGATCGGCTTGCGCAAGATCACCAGCGACGCATCGATCGGAAGCTCCCTTACCTGCTCGGCTTGCCCCTCGCCGTGCGAGACGACAGCAAAGTAACCCTGCTCGAGCTCAGCAGCAAGCGCAGCGCCTGCCGCACTGATGCTGGCTGGATCTTCAGCGCTCCACTCCGCAACTGTCGTGTGACCGGTCTGGTCCATCCGGACGAGCTGTGACATATGGACCTCCTGAGACGTTGGCCTGCCCAATCCTACGCGGGCGTCGGGAAGCTTCAAGCGGCTACTGAAATCCGCTCACCCCCAGAGCGCGGTCCGCAGAAGACCGCACTCCCCGTCAGTGGTTTACCACAGGTGATGCCGGGGAAACCCCGGCCTCGCTCGGCGGTGGGTCTACCGAAATCTTCTATACAGACGGAGGGATACGCCTTCCGGCCAAGGAGAACGACTTGCGCAAGTGGACAGGGAAGTCCGCCGGTGCGTCCGGCTGGGCGCTCGGGGCAAACGACAGCGCACGGGCGCGCACACCTAACGCCCGGTTGCGCCACCGGGACGGGCGATGAGCCCTCCTTCCCCAGCGACCCAGCTTGCGCCGACGAATCAGGCCACCGCCGGGTCCGCGACGACGCGCGACAACGCGCTCGGGCTGGCGCCGGCGCCCAGTCTCCAGCCCGGGCGGGCCAGCCTGGCCGCACGCGTCCTCGACGTCCGCGCCTGGTCACGCCTGCAGCTTGGCGTCGATCTGGTGGTTCTATGCCTGGCGTCCGCATCCGTCGTCATCTCGAGAGCGCCTGCTTTCAACACCTCCTCGCTGGTACTGGTGATCGGGTTCCCAGCGCTTGCGTTGACGATTCTTCATGCCAGGCGAACCCCCGATGAGCGCCTTCACGGCTCCGCGCTCGACACGGTCGTGCACGTCCTTGGGGTCGTCTCGCTGGCGGCGATGGTGTCGCTCGGAGCGAGCTCGCTGCTGACCAGCGGTCGTTTGCTCGGCGTGACAGTCGAGCTGTGGCTGCTCAGCTTCGTCTACGTCGCGACCGCGCGGACCGCGCTACTGGTCATCCGCCGGCAGGCGGTGCGAAACCACAAGCTCTCTACCCCCACGCTGATCGTGGGCGCCGGTGTCGTCGGCGAGCACCTCGTCAGGCGCCTGCTCGGAGAGCCGCGCTACGGGCTTCGCCCTGTCGGCTTCATCGACTCAGACCCGCTTCCCCGCGGCGAGCAGACGGACGACTCGTTCATTCCGCTGCTGGGAGACCTGGACGGTCTGGTGGAGGCGGTGGACCGCACCGGCGCCCGCCACGTGATCCTTGCGTTCTCGACCGAGCCCGATCGGGTGCTCGTCGAGAAGGTCAAGGAGTGCGTCCGCCTCGGTATCGAAGTCTCGCTCGTGCCGAGGCTCTACGAGTCGATCAACGAGCGGGCCACGCTCGACTATGTCGGTGGCCTCCCGCTGCTCACGCTGCGGCCCACCGACCCCCGTGGCTGGCAGTTCGCGTTCAAGCATGCGCTGGATCGCAGCTTCGCGTTGATTGCATTGGTGCTACTTGCGCCGCTGATGGGGGCGCTCGCGCTCGCGGTCGCCCTCACCTCCCCTGGTCCGGTGCTGTTCCGCCAGCGGCGGGTGGGGCGCGACGGCCACGTGTTCGACGTTCTGAAGTTCCGCACAATGCGCGAGGATCTGCCGCGTGCACGCTTCGAGCTCGTTGAAGGATGTGCGCCGGGAGGCATCGAGGGAGACGATCGCCGCACACCGATCGGGCGACTTCTTCGCGACAGCTCGCTTGATGAGCTGCCCCAGCTGATCAACGTGCTGCGCGGCGACATGAGCCTGGTCGGACCACGCCCCGAGCGTCCTGAGTTCGTCGAGCGCTTCTCGCAAGAGGTAGCGCGCTACGAGGACCGCCACCGGGTCAGGTCGGGGATCACCGGGTGGGCTCAGGTGCACGGGCTCCGCGGGCAGACGTCGATCGCAGACCGGGTTGAGTGGGACAACTACTACATCCAGAACTGGTCGCTACGCCTCGACCTCCGAATTCTCGCGCTGACCCTCGTAGAGGTTCTGCGCTACGCGACGGACCGGTGAGCGGTGCCACTCGCTACCAACCACCTGACCAGCGAGCGTCAAAACCCCTGCAGCCATCCCCGGCGCAGGCGCTCTGACGGCTCCGGGCTGAGCGCCACTGTGCTGCTGGCCACGACCAGCCGCACGCAGCTGCTGGCGCGGGTGCTCGCGCCGCCGAGGGCTGACCCGGCCACCAGCGAGATCATCGTTGTAGTCGATGGCTGTCGCGACGGGTCTGTCGAGTTGCTCGCCTCGATGGCCCGCCAGGACGAGCGAATCAGGACGATCTTCGTACGCGGTGGCGGTGCCTCCCGGGCGCTCCTGACAGGTGCGTTGCAGGCTCGCGGCGACCTGCTGGTGATCCTCGAGGACGACGAAGTCGTGAACGAAGGGAGCGTCGCGGGACACGTTCGTCATCACACGGCCGAGGGCGGGCTGATCGTTGTCGGCTACGTCGAGACGGACCCACAGCCCGTTCGCCGCCCACGCGATTTTCGCCGCTACCTGCAGGCTCGGGCCTATGAGCGTGACGTTGCGCGCTACCGCTCAGATCCTCCAAGCATCCTCGGCAATCTCCGAGGCGGGTATCTGTCGATCCACCGTGCCGACTACCTGCGGGCCACTAGAAGCCACGCCGCCACCCCCCAGCCACTCGCAGCCGGTTACCGCGAGCTCGGAGCGTCCTGTCTTGCCCTTGGCCTGCGTGCAGTATTCGACCCGTCGCTCAGTGCCAAGCGCCTTCACGGGCCGCCGGTCGCCCTGGATCCAACCGGCGTCAGCGGTGGGGCGGACCGGATTCTGGGGTCGCCTACGCCGCTCGGGCCACGTAGTGCAGCCAGGGGCCGTATCCAATAGCCCCTCTGGACACCCGACGTCCCTCCACGTCGAGGCATTCGACCAGCTCGAATTTGAGCGACTCGAGCTGGCGCTCCTGCGCGTCGCGGCCGATGTAGTAGTGCAGGACCCCGTAGTCTCGCTCGCTGTCGTTCAGGATCGCGTGGTCGGCGGCGCGCTGCTGAAGCGGTAGCAGCGTCCTGCGGTTACGCACCCGCCGCGGCAGGCGAGTGAGCGCACGCGCCCCTCGCTCAAGGGATAGACCGGCGACTCTCGCCAGCATCGCGCCGCCGCGCGCCCGAGCGGGAGCCGACCCCCTCGCCTCGGACTTGCCGTCAGCGTGGTCGAGGTTGTGGGAGGAGAAGATCAGCACCCCGCCGGGAGCGAGCAGCTCCCGGATGTCGCCCAGCACCCGGCGTCGCTGCGCATCATCGAAGATGTCCAGCGTGTTGTCGGGCACGATCACCGCGTCGAACGGGCCCGAGACCGTTTCCGCAAGGGACGCAAGGTCGCCCAGGCGGACGTCCGCCTCGGGATAGGTACGCGCGCAGTAATCGACCATCGCCCTCGACACGTCGACCCCGTGCACCTCGCCTCCCAGCGCCACCAGGTAGCCGAGCACGCGCCCGGCTCCGCAGCCCGCTTCCAGCACTCGTCCCGAAAGCGCCGGCTGGTAGCGCATCAGCAGTACGATCTCGACCGGCCGCAGCGAGCGGTTCGCGTAGTCCGCGACGTTGTCGCGAGTCCGCCACACGCGGGAATTGATCTCGGCCTGCCGCGAATGCATCTTCCTCTCCCGAATCGTTGGCCCGCTCCCGGCGCGAGAGAGTCCCGGAGGCGATCTGAAAAGGCACCTTACCGGCACGCTCAGCCAGTAGTAACGTGTTTCCCGGCTGCGACTGACGATGGGGAAGTCGATCGCCAGGGCACGCTGCGCCGGGGTCCTGTCACGCGGAGTCACACCAGCTCGGAGCGACGGTCGGAAATGGGACTGCAGAGATCGCGTCAGCTGCCGATATCTAGTCCGATATGACCGACAAGATCCGACAAGCCATCAAGGACCACGCGCGCCTCTCGATCGACATTGAGACGCTCGCTGACGACGACGACCTCTACAACGCCGGAATGACCTCGCACGCGAGCGTGAACTTGATGCTCGCGCTCGAGGATGCATTCGACATCGAGTTTCCCGACCGGATGCTGAAGCGCAGCGTGTTCGAGAGCATTGCCGCGATTCGGACCGCGCTCGACGAACTGCAAGCCGAGGTCGCAGCATGAGCGCCTCCGCGAAGGTCGCGAAGCTCCCGGTCGACACCGACGAGCAGCTGCTCGCACGCGTACGGGAGATCGCGCGCGATGTCGCCTCTGGGCACGCCGATGACGTCGACCGGCAGGCGCGCTTCCCGGCGGAGACGATCGAGGCTCTACAGGCCGAGCGGGCGCTGTCGGCATTCGTTCCGGCCGCGTTCGGCGGCGGGGGTGTCCGCTTCGAGACGATTGCCGAATGTTGCTTCGAGCTCGGGCGCCACTGCGGAGCGAGCGCGATGGTGTTCGCGATGCATCAGATCCAGGTCGCCGTGATCGTCCGCCACCTCGAGTCCGACCGCTGGTTCGAGCAGTACCTGAACGAGCTCTCCGGTACGCAGCGCCTTGTCGCGTCGGTCACCTCCGAGATTGGCACGGGTGGCGACATGGGCCGCTCGATCGCGGCGCTCACACCCGCGCAGGACGGTCAGCTGACCTTTGAGAAGCGGGCTCCGACGGTCAGCTACGGCGCCTACGCCGACGACCTCTTGACGACGCTCCGGCGCTCGCCCGACGCGGAGCCCGGCGATCAGGTCGTCGCGCTGACCCGCAAGGACCAGACGGCGCTCGAGCCGGCGGGGACGTGGGATGTGCTCGGCATGCGGGGCACCTGCTCGCCCGGCTACACCGTTCGCGGCAGCCTCCCGCCCGAACAGGTTCTGTCCACGCCGTTCGCGCGCGTGGCCGCTGAGTCGATGGTCCCGATCTCACACATCCTGTGGTCCCATCTCTGGCTCGGGATCGCCGAGAACGCATTCGAGCGCGCAAGGTCGTTCGTGCGGGCCGCGGCCAAGCGCACTCCGGGCCAGACGCCGCCGATGGCCCAGCGGCTCTCACGGCTAATGAGCGAGCTCTCGATGCTTCGCGCTGAGGTGCAGTCCGCCCTGCAGGACTTCGTCGCGGCCTCCGCGGAGCCAGGCCGGGAACGGCTCTCGACGATGGCATTGGCACTGCGCTTTAACAATCTCAAGATCGCGGCCTCGGAGCACTCCGTGGAGATCTGCCGAGGGGCGCTCGACATCTGCGGGATCATGGGCTTCAAGAACGACACCCCATACAGCATCGGCCGCCACCTGCGGGACACCATGTCGGCATCGCTGATGATCGCCAACGAGCGCATCCACCAGACGAATGCCGGTCTACTGCTGATCGCCAAGGAAGTCTGATGCCAGAGTTTCGCGCCGGCACCGCCGAGCAGGTGTCCTACCTCGATGAGCTGGTCGACGCCGGGCTGCTGACGCGCACCGGAGTCCACGGGCTTTACGCACGCGGAGCAGCTTTCGAGCACGTCCGCTTGCGCTTCGATGCGCTGGTCACCCGGACGGCCGCGCCGGAGTCCCCGGAGGCGCTGTACTTCCCGCCGCTCCTGCCGCGTGAGCAGCTCGAGCGCAACGGCTATCTCGGCTCGTTCCCGCACCTTGCGGGCACGGTGTTCGCGTTCGAGGGTGACGAGCAGGCCGCAGCCGAGCAGCTGGAGCGCGCTTCCGCTCACGAGGACTGGAGCGCGTTTCAGCGGATGAGCGACATCGTGCTGCTGCCCGCCGCCTGCTATCCGCTGTATCCGGCGGTCGCCGCGCGTGGGCCCCTGCCCGAGGGAGGGTTGACGCTCGATACGGGCGACTCGTACGTGTTCAGGCGCGAGCCCTCGACAGATCCGTCCCGCATGCAGATCTTCCACATGCGGGAAATCGTCAAGGTTGCCGACCGTGACACGGTGCTCGAGTGGCGTACCGCATGGCGCGCCCGCGCCGAGCAGCTACTGACCTCGCTGGGCCTCGCGCTCGAGCTCGACGTGGCCAACGATCCATTTTTCGGGCGCTCCGGCCGCCTCCTGGCCGCGCAGCAGCGCGAGCAAGAGCTCAAGTGGGAGCTGCTCGCTCCCGTCTCGGGTGAGAAGCCGACGGCGATCGCGTCCTCGAACTACCACCAGGACCATTTCGGCCTCACCTACGAGATCGCGACGGCCGAAGGTGAGGTCGCCCACACCGGGTGTATGGCATTCGGTGAGGAGCGGGTCACGCTCGCGCTGTTCAGCGCCCACGGCCTGGACCTCCGCGGTTGGCCGGACGAGGTGACAGAACAGCTGGGGCTGGAGCAGTGAGCCCGCCGTCCAATGGGGCGGTCTCTCTGTGGGGCACCGACGCGGCCAAGTACCAGCCTCATTCACTGCACGCCCCCGGCCGCACGTACCTCGAGACCAACTGCTACGTGGACGTCCTGATCGAGCTCCTCCACGCCCGCGGCGACGAGCCGCTCGCGATGCTCGGCTTCATCGCGCGGACCGACTGGGAGGGAGACCAGTTCACCTACTTCAAGCCGCCCCAGGCGGATCTCGATCGCCTTTACGGAATCGACGTCCACGAAATGCTTCCGTATCGCCCACTGCCTGAGCAGATCGAAGACCTGCTGGCCTCCCGACGCACGGTGCTCGTCGAGATCGACGCGTGGTACCTCCCCGACACGGCCGCTACGAGCTACAGGCGCGAGCATCTGAAGACAACAGTGGCGCCGGAGATGATCGACCGCCACGCCGAGCACCTTCGGTATTTCCACAATGCCGGTTTCTTCGAGCTCGAGGGCGAGGACTACCGCGGCGCGTTCAGGCTCCTCCCCCACTTCACCGACGATGTGATGGAGCCGTTCGTGGAGGTCGTGAGGTTCGATGCGGGCCCGCGCCTGACGGGGGATGCGCTGCGCAGCTGTGCTCGCGAGATCCTCGCCCACCACTACGCCCGTCGCCCGCGCCGCAACCCCTTCCTCGCCTGGGGCCAAGCCCTCGCAGACGATCTTCCCCGCCTGCTCGCGGGCGCCGCCGAGGACTACCACTCCTACGCGTTTGTGACAGTACGAATGGTCGGCTCCGCCTTTGAGCTGCTCGCCGACCACGTCGAGTGGGTCCTGGGCGACGAGGGTGCTGCCGCTGCGGTCGCCCTGCGGCGGATCGTTGACGGATCCAAGACCGTGTCGTTCCGGCTCGCACGCCGGCGTCAGTTCGATCCCCAGCCGGCGCTCGCGGCACTGGCGGGAGCGTGGGAGGAAGGCATGACGGCGCTCGGATGCGCGCTCGGCGCTGCCCGCCACCAGCACCGACGCGTTGCCTGACTCTGATGATCGATCTCGTCGAGGGCTGGAAGGTCGCGCCGAGCCCCCCGGGGGAGTGCGCGAGTCCGACTGATGTGAACGCGCTGCACTGGCGTCCGGCACAGGTACCGGGCACGGCGGCTGGCGCGGTGGGCGCGGACGGGCGAGACTTCGACGCCGAGGATTGGTGGTTTCGCTGCGCCTTCACGGTGCCGGCGGCCTTCTCGGGGCATGACCTCGCGCTGGAGCTCGACGGGATCGCGACGGTCAGCGAGGTCTTCCTCGACGGCGAGCTGATCCACGCCTCCTCATCAATGTGGGAGTCCCATGTCGTCGCACTGGACAGGGCGGCGGGCGCACCAGGTGAGCATGAGCTCACGATCGCCTGCCGAGCGCTAAAGCCGCTGATGGGCGTACGGCGCCGGCCGGCTGCCCGGTGGCGAACCCGCGTGGTCAACGCGGGTAACCTGCGGTGGTACCGGACGATGGTGTTCGGCCGCTCACCAGGTTTCGCGCCTGGCCCCGCCCCTGTCGGCCCGTGGCGCCCCGTGCGGATCGTGTCGCGCAGCAAGCCCGGGCTCGAGTCGCTGACGGTGCGCTCGAGGCTGGACGGCGATGCCGGGGTCGTGTCGGTCGCGGCGCGCGTTCGGGGACGTCCGGAGAATGCTGAGGTGCTGCTGGCCGGCGACCGGTACGCGGTGCCGATCGGCGACCGTGGAGCGCTCGAGGCAGAGCTCCGTGTCCCCGATGCTGCGCGGTGGTGGCCGCACACGCATGGGCCGCCGGCCCTACACGATCTGTCAATCAAGCTCGACGGCGAGTGCGTGGCTGAGCGCCGGGTCGGCTTCCGGTCGCTCGGCTGGGCGCCGGACATTCTCGAGGACGGGCTCGACCTGCACGTCAACGGGGCACCGATCTTTGTCCGCGGCGCGGTCTGGACGCCCAGCGACCTCGTGTCGCTCGCACCCGATCAGGAACAGCTGCGCCGCCTGCTCGAGCTGGTGCGCGACGCGGGCATGAACATGCTGCGGGTCGTAGGTACTGGCGCCTACGAGTCGCCGACGTTCCATGACCTCTGCGATGAGCTCGGGATCCTCGTCTGGCAGGACCTGATGTTCGCCAACCTCGATTATCCGACCGCGGATCCGGAGTTCCGGGAGCAGGTGGCGAGCGAGGCGCGGCAGGTGCTGTCTGCCCTCGCCGGGCGGCCGAGCCTGGCGGTCGTGTGCGGGAACTCCGAGGTCGAGCAGCAGCCGGCGATGATGGGTCTTGATCCTGCGCTCGGTCGGGGCGAGCTATGGGAGGCCGCGTTGCCGCAGATCGTCGCCGAGTCGGGCGCGGACTGCGCGTACGTGCGAAGCACTCCGTGCGGCGGCGACCTGCCGTTTCACTCCGACCACGGCATCACCCATTACTTCGGCGTCAGCGGCTACTTCATGCCGCCGCCGGACGCGCGCAGGGCGGCGGTGCGGTTCGCCGCGGAATGCCTGGCGTTCGCGAACGTGCCCGACGAGGTCGAGGTCCCCGTCCACCATCCCGACTGGAAGGCCGGGGTCGCTCGTGACGCGGGGACGGGCTGGGATCTCGGCGCCGGCTGGGACTTCGACGATGTCCGCGACTACTATCTCTCGCTGCTCTACCGGGTCGATCCCGTCCAGTTGCGACGGTCCGACCACGAGCGCTACCTCGACCTGTCTCGGGCCGCCTCGGGAGAGGTGATGGCTGAGCTGATGGGCGAGTGGCGCCGGCAGGGCTCTCCGTGCGCGGGCGCGCTCGTCCTGTGGCTGAAGGACATGCTCCCGGGCGCCGGCCTGGGAGTGATCGATCACAAGAGCATGCCCAAAGTTGCCTACTATTACCTAAAGCGCGCCCTATCGCCTGTGGCGGTCTGGATGACCGACGAGGGAGTAAATGGGATCATGGTTCATGTCGCCAACGATCGCCCGGAGCCGCTCCGCGCCCGGCTCCACATCGCCCTCTACCGCGACCTCGAATCCCGCGTCGCCGCGGCATCCGAGGACCTCGAGCTGGGAGCGCGGTCGGGGACTCAGCGAACCATCGAAGGATTGCTGGGCCGGTTTGTCGACGCCGCGTGGGCCTATCGGTTCGGCCCCCCTTCCCAGGCCGCGATCGTCACGACGCTCCAGCGTGGGGGGTCCTCTTCCATGGTGATCTCGCGCTCAGTCCGCTTCCCGGCCGGTCTGCCAACAGCGCGGGAGCCGCTCGACCGCCTCGGCCTCGAGGCGGACACCGAACTCGGGCAGGATGGTGCCACGTCTGTGCGGGTACGCTCGCGCGCGCTCGCATATGGCGTGCGGGTCCGCGCGCCGGGCTACGTGCCCGAGGATGACTGCTTCACGCTCGAGCCGGACGGTGAGCACGTCGTGGAGATGAGGCCTGCGACCCCACAGGCGAGGTTCAGCGGCGCGACGCTCACGGCCCTCAACCTGGACGGTGCGGTCAACATCGCGGCAGTACGACAATGAGCGATTCGCCCGAACCGCTCCCCCTGTATCTCGAGGGCACCGGCGAGCCGGTGTTCGCAATCCTGCACCCGGCCCGTCCGCAGGCAGCACGCGACACCGCCGTTGTTATCTGTCCGCCGTTCGGATGGGCCGAGATCTCGTCCTATCGCGCCCTCCGGGCGTGGGC
>JALYZY010000069.1 GCA_030948665.1 Actinomycetota bacterium
ACCCAGGGGCCCTCAGCGGCCGAGGGTGGCTCGCCGCGGAGGTCCGCCTGCACGGTCGCCCTTGGGGTCAGCTGACCGCCCACGAGCTCGATGCGCCGCTCGCCGACGGGGACCGCGTCGTGCTCGAGAGGGGCGCGGTTGCGGTCGCGCTCGAGCTCCTCTACGAGCAGCACACCGAGCAGCTACGCGCGCACGGGGAACCTTCCTCGTCGACCTGATGCAGTCGCGCATGAACGAGAGCGACGCGATCCAGCGGGCGACGGCGCTCGACTTCGCGTGCGCGCTGATCCGCTGGCTGGCCCCCGACGGCCCATAGGGCGGTCGGCTGGGTGAACCGCGCCGACGGTGCTGCCCCGCTATGCGGATCCGGAAGACGGAGGTCTTCCGGATCGCGCTCTCGCTGCTCGTCCCGACCGGGCGGGTGCGGGACTCCGGCGCAACCGAGGCGTGGCGAACCAGAACGCAGCTCGGAGAGGCCACCCGCGGCTGTCGTCCTCGGTCGTAACATCCGTGGACCTTCTCTCTCCCGAGGACAGATCGTGCTCGATACCGAGGCTCCGCGAAACAGCCTCTGCGACCAGCAGATCCAGCTCTCAGGCCGCCACGAACCCGGCAGCCGGCGGACCCGAAACGCCGAGCCAGATACCGCGCCGCGATGAGGACGGATCAGCCACCTCAAACGCCGCCACGGTGTACGCCGGCCCGAGTCAAAAGCGACGACGGAACGCGGATCTGCGCCGGTTGGGCAATCCTCGCGTACGACCTCGACACATTCGACATCCAAACCACGGACACACTTCCCCAAGCCCTACTCCACCAGGGCACCGATTCACAAGCGTGACTCGACTCCCCAGCGCGGCCGATTCAGTCGGAGCCGTTATCCGGAGCACGTCAGTTAGGGCCTCCGCGGTGCCGCGCGTGAGCAGCGTCCGCCGCTAGGACCTCGGGATCGGCGGCCTCAAACCAGCGACGATGGAAGTACTCGGGGAAGAACGGCCACGAGGCGAACATCAGGACGACGCCGAGGATCAGGCCGCCGATGCCGACGAGGATCGGCGTCTGGAGACCCAGCAACGGCTTTGAGTAGTTGTTCCCGGCCGTGTTGTAGTAGCCGTAGGCCTTGATCGCGATGTAGGCCATCATCGCCCCGCCCAGCACGGGGATCAGCCCAGCGAGGAAGAAGTTGCGAGCGCTCTTGAGCAGCTCGCGCCGGTAGTAGACGGCACACGCCAGTCCGGTGAAGCCGTAGTAGAAGCAGACAGCGAAGCCGAGCGCCGAGATCGTGTCGCCTAGCACGTTCTGATTCGGGTTGAACGCAAGCAGCGCGACCGTCCAGACGATCGAAAGGCCGCCCATCAGTAGTGTGGAGAACGTCGGGGTAAAGAAGCGCGGGTGCGTGCGGCCGAATGCTGACGGGATCGCCTTCCAGTGCGCCATCGACAGCGTCGTGCGAGCCGTCGGCAGGATCGTGGTCTGGGTCGAGGCCGAGGCGGATGTGAGGACGGTGATGATCACGAGCTTGTCCAGTGGTGAGCCGAAGACATTGCCGCCGAGCGCGTTCAGCACATCGCTGGAGTTGCCTGAGAGGAACGCCACGCCGTGGTATGCCTGCGCCGCCGCGCTGACGGCCACATAAATGATCAGCAGGATCAATGTCGATACGACCGCGGCCTTGCCCGGTCCGCGGTTACGGTCGCGCGACTCCTCGTTTACGGCGACGCCCGAGTCCCAGCCCCAGTAGATGAAGATGCCGAGTAAGACGCCGTCGACCAGCGCGCCGAAGCTCAGGTCGAACGGATTGAACCACGACGCCGTCACGTGGATCGAATGGGCCGGGCTGTTCGCGTAGACCTTGATCAGCGCGACGACGGTGAACAGCGCGAGCGTGAAGATCTCGAGGCTCAGGAGAAATGTCTGGACCCGCGCGGAGAGCTCGATGCCGCGGTAGCAGATCCACGTCATCAGCGCGATCCAGATCACCGAGCCGATGATCAGGGCGAGGGTAGAGTGCGCGGCCGAGTTCCAGCCGAACAGGAGAAACGTGTAGTTGGCCGCGATCTCCGCCAACGACGCCATCACGATGATGTCGGCGAGGAAGATGGCCCAGCCGTTGATCCAGCCGAGCTGCGGCCCGAAGCCGCGCGTCACCCAGGCGAAGGTCGTCCCTGCGTCCGGGTCAGCGAGGTTGAAGAACCGGTAGCCGACGGAGACGAACAGGATCGGGATGAACGAGACGATCAGCACCGCCGGCGCGTGCACCCCGACTCCGCCGACGGCGACGATGAAGCCGAGCGTCGCGGCGAGGCTGTACGCCGGGGCCGTCGAGGCCACCGCGATGACCAGGTTGGAGATGTAGCCGATCGCGTTCGGCTTGAGCCCCTTGTTGCCGGGGGCGGAATCGTCCCGGACCGAAGCCGTGCCGTGCACCGTGGTCGCTGAGCTCTCCACGGTGGGGACACTATTGCCGCGTGGGGCCAGACGCAAGGGGGAACGGCGCAACACGTAGGAGGCGCGCTTTGTACGCCTCGTACAACCGGGCGCCGTTATGGAGTTGCCCACGTTTTCGATGGCGCTTGATGGCAGGGCGCTGCTCGACCACCTCGTGGCGCTCGCCGATTACGGTCACCGACCGCGAACCGCAAAGTTGAAGATCGCGCGGATTACGGCCGCGCGACCGAACAATTCGAGAGGAGGACCGACCATGTCCAACCCTACGCGGTGGATCGGCATCGACCTGCACCGCCGGCGCTCGCAGATCGCAATCATCGACGAGTATGGGGAACTGACCTTGCAGAAGCGAATCCCGACCGGGCGCGAGACGATCAGCGAGCTGCTCGGCGATCCGGAGGGCACACACGTCGCGCTAGAGGCCACCTACGGCTGGGAATGGCTCGCCGAGCTGCTCGAGGACGCCGGCTTTGACGTGCACCTCGCGCACCCGCTCCGCACCCGGGCGATCGCCTCCGCGCGCGTGAAGACCGACGCGGTCGACGCGCGCACACTCGCGCACCTGCTGCGCACCGGGATGCTGCCCGAGGCGTACATCGCCCCGCCCGAGCTGCGCGACTTGCGCGATCTGCTCCGACACCGCGCGACGCTCGTTCACCTGCGCACGTCTATCAAGAACCGCGTGCACGCACTGCTCGCCCGCCAGGGCATCCCGCCCGAGCACACAGACCTGTTCGGCAACGCCGGCCGCGAGTTCCTTGCCACCCTGGAGCTCTCCGGCGGCCCGCGCCGGCGGCTTGACAGCCTGCTCACGCTGATCTGCAGTTCAATCCCTGGCTCAGGGCTTCGGCACGCACGCTAATACTCCGGGGGCGTTGCTGGCGCTGCCACCTCGACGTCAGTCGGCCTCATCCTAAAGGCACCTCCGTTCGGTGACGCTTCATTGCTGTGAACTCCTTCGGCCAGTTGGCGGGCCCCGGGACGCCGGCGCGTGCCGGAGTAGCTCGGCTCTCTCAATCAAAGCGCAACAACCAGCTCGATGGGCGCGAGGTCGAGCTAGCCTGACCCGATCGCGGCAACCGACGCACCACCGCTCACCAGTCCGCTCACGGTCGCCGGAGCGCTGGCGCTCCCGATTCTTCGCCGAGCGCTGCCGGAGGTGGTCGCCGGCGAAGACAGCCTCCAGCGCCCGGTTAGGTGGGTCCATGTCGTCGATGTCCCCGACCCCGCGGACCTTCTTCGCGGGGGCGAGCTGGTCCTGTCCACCGGGCGGGGGCCCGGAGATGACATCGGCGATCAGCGGCGGTTCATCCGCACCCTCAGCGACCAGGGCGCTTCGGCCTTGCTGATCGAGCTCGGCTACAGCTACAAGCGCGAGCTTCCCGAGACGCTCATCGCCGAGGCCCGGGCGGTGGGGCTGCCGCTGATCGCAACGCATCGCCCGCGGCGGTTCGTCGAGATCACCGAGGCGATTCACGGCGCCCTGCTCGATCACAGACTCTCGATGCTCCGGCATGCCCAGGAGACCGGCGACCGCCTGACGGCGATCGTCCTCGAGCGGCGGGGACTGGCCGGCCTGCTCGCCGAGCTCGCCCGGGCCCTGCAGAACCCGGTCACGCTCGAGAACGTCGCGGGCCAGCTTGTCTCCTACGCCCCGTTCAACTGCACCGAGCGAGAGCTGCTCGAAGCTCGCGAGGAACACCATCGAGTCCGCGACCCAGGGGCCCTCAGCGGCCGAGGGTGGCTCGCCGCGGAGGTCCGCCTGCACGGTCGCCCTTGGGGTCAGCTGACCGCCCACGAGCTCGATGCGCCGCTCGCCGACGGGGACCGCGTCGTGCTCGA
>JALYZY010000099.1 GCA_030948665.1 Actinomycetota bacterium
CCAGCCCGAACGTGAGCGGGTAGAGCGAGTTTCCCCGGCCCCAGGCCACTGCCTTCTCGAGCGTCGTGGTCATCACTCGCTCCTCGACATACCGCTCGAGGTCCTCGTCCTCGAGATCGCCCCGAAGCAGGTCGCGCGCCTGGAGCTGGCGCACGCGGAAGTCGCTGAGCGGCTCGCGCTTCATTTCCATTCGAGGGCTCCCCGGCGCCACACGTACACGAACGCGACCATCAGCAGCACGACGAATACGATCGTCTCGGCCAGGGCGAAGCTCCCGAAAGCGCGCAGCTGCACGGCGATCGGATAGAGGAAGATGACCTCGATGTCGAACAGGATGAACAGCATCGCCACGAGGTAGAAGCTGATCCCGAAACGGAAGCCACGCTGCACCTCCGACGGAAGCCCGCATTCGTAGGGCTCATCCTTGGAGCGGTTGGGCCGGCGACGTCCGGTAAACAGATTCAGGACGCCGAAGAGGATGCCAACCGCTCCCCCGAGGATCAGGAAAACGAGGGCCGGTAAGTAGCTCCTTAGCATCCGAATTCGTTATACCACTGCACGAGGTGGCTTGTAACAAGATGTTACTTAGTGCTGCTCGCCACAAGTACCCGATAACGCGATGAAGAATGTCCATCTGGTCGTGGGCGTCCTCGCCGTCGCGCTGAACGGGCTCGCTGGACTCTACGGGGGATGGTGCTGGTGGCGGATCCGGACCAGCGCGTGGTTCTGGCGCCTGCTGAGAGCCGGCCAGGTAGCCGTGGTGGTGCAGGTGCTGCTCGGCGGGGTGCTCGTGGTCCTCGGACACAAGCCCCCCGGATTGCACGTCCTCTACGGGGTGCTCCCGCTGCTGGTGTCTCTGCTTGCCGAGCAGTTGCGGCTCGCCTCCGCCCAGCTGGTCCTCGATGCTCGCGGCTTCGAGTCCGCGCACGCGGTCGGCAAGCTCCCCGAGGACGAGCAGCGGGTAGTGGCGATGGCGATCGTCCAGCGCGAGATCGGAGTGATGGCGCTATCGGCGTTGATCAACCTCGTGCTGTTAGGGCGCGCGGCGATGACTTCTGGGTAGGCCCGCGTCGGGCGTCACGGCGTCACGATCAGTGTGCCGTAGGCCCCGAGTGCCTGGTCTGAGAGGATCGTCGAGGCCATCACGTACTTGCCGGGGGGCAGGTAGACCGCCAGCTGGGCGGTCTGTCCCGGGAGCAAGGGCGGCGTCGTCCCTTCGCTGACGCTTGCCATCCTGACGGTCAGATTGTGTGCGAGCCGGCCGTAGTTACGGACGATGATCGTCAGCTCGCCCTGAGCGAAACGGACGTTCTGCGGGGTCAGCCTGTAGTCGGTCAGCCCGACGGTCAGCGTGCGCTGAGCCCCAACCACATTGACGTGGCTACATGCAGACAGCGCCAGAGCGCAGGCGAGGGCTGCCAGCCGTCGTGCACCCCGCGGGGCGCTTACGCCTCTCATGAGGGCGATCGTAATTGCGCGCCTGCCTGCAAGCGTGGCCGACGAACCTGGTCCCGTATGATCTCGGCCCGCATGAGGGTCCTCGTATTGGCCGCGCTGACCGCGGCTGTGATCGTGCTGAGCGGCTGCGGGAGCGAGAAAATCCCAGTGCCCGCATCGAACCCCCTGCACCAGGGCGCGGTGCTGTTCAGCCAGCGCTGCGCCGGTTGTCACACGTTCGCATATGCCGCCACGCACGGCTCAGCCGCGAACGTCCGAAGCTCACAGGCAAACAACGGGCCGAACTTCGACATCCGCTGCGAGCGCCCGATCGCCCGGGTCCTCTATGCGATCGAGAACGGCGGGTTCTCGGGCGCGTACATGCCCCAGAACATCGTCGCCGGAGCGCAAGCGATCGACGTCGCGAAGTTCGTCGCCACCTACTCCGGCCGCCACGCTCCGCTGGTCCCGGGGACCAAGTTGTGCCAGCAGGAGCCACTCGGGAGCGTCCCCGCCTTGACCCAGGTGGCGGCGACGACGACCAGTCCGAGCACGACCACCACGCCGAGCACGAGCACC
The DNA here is from genome assembly GCA_030948665.1 of Actinomycetota bacterium. Taxonomy (GTDB): domain Bacteria; phylum Actinomycetota; class Thermoleophilia; order Solirubrobacterales; family Solirubrobacteraceae; genus Palsa-465. Next base: position 2,017 of record JALYZY010000099.1, read on the forward strand.
GCTTCGGCTGCCAAGCACAAGCACGCCAAGAAGAAGTCCAGCCATCCGTAGCACCGGGAGGCGATCGTTCTCGACATCCAGCTGATCCGCCGCGAACCCGACCGCGTGCGCGCATCGCTCGCGCGCCGCGACGCTGCCCTTGCGGTGACAGTCGATCGCGTGCTCGAGCTCGACCGCGAATGGCGGGCGGTCCGGACCGAGCTCGAAGAGATCCAGGCGGAGCAGAACCGGGCCAGCCGCGGCCGCAAGGGCCCGCCGACGCCACAGGAGCGAGAGCAGCTTGCTGCGCTCGCCGGGCGTGGGCGCGAGCTGAGCGACCGAGAGTCGGCCCTGCGTGTGCAGCGCGAGGCCGAGCTTGCGAGCCTCCCGAACCTCCCGGCGGACGACGCTCCCCAGGGGGACACGGTCATCCGGGAGGTCGGCGAAGCAGGCGCCACCGGCAAGGATCACTTGGAGCTCGCCGGGTGGCGGATCGACATGGAGCGGGCGGCCCGCGTGTCGGGTTCGCGGTTCGCGTACCTGCACGGCGAGCTGGTGATGATCGAGCTCGCGCTGGTTGGCTACGCGCTCGAAAAGGTCTCCGCCGTTGGCTTTATACCGACCATCCCTCCGGTTCTGGCCCGAGAGCGCGCGCTCTACGGGACCGGGTACTTGCCGGACACCGAGCAGCAGATCTACCGGCTCGCCGACGACGACCTGTATCTGGTCGGCACCTCCGAGGTGCCGCTCGCATCGCTGCATAGCGACGAGGTGCTGGCGGGCGAGGCGCTTCCGATCCGATATGCCGGCTTCTCGACCTGCTTCAGGCGTGAGGCTGGGGCGGCGGGTAAGGACACGCGGGGAATCTTGCGAGTCCACCAATTCGACAAGGTCGAGATGTTCAGCTTCGTGGCACCGGAAGAGGGTGCTGCGGAGCACGAGCGGCTGGTGGCGATGGAGGAGTCGATCCTCCAGGAGCTCGAGATCCCGTATCGCGTCGTTGCGATCGCCGTGGGCGACCTCGGTGCTTCTGCCGCCAAGAAGTACGACTGCGAGGCGTGGTTACCCGGTCAGGCCCGCTACCGCGAGCTCACCTCGTGCTCGAATACGACCGACTTCCAGGCGCGTCGTCTGAATATCCGCTACCGGGAGGCCGACGGGCGGCCCGAGCTGGTCCACACGCTCAACGGGACAGCGCTCGCGGTCGGCAGGACGATCATCGCCCTGCTCGAGAACGGCCAGCAGCCGGACGGGTCGGTCACGATCCCGGAGGTCCTCGTGCGCCGCGGGGCGCCCGAGTCATTGGCACCCGCGGCGTCGAGTTAGCTAACGGCCCGTAGGCGGCGGTCGCGCGGCGCCTGCAGCACGATCAGAGCAGCGCGCGGCGGCCCGCACGGGGCGATCCGAGCGCGCATGCGAACGCCGAAGGTGTTCCACGGCCGCACGAACGCGCTGGCGGGCTCATCGAGCCCGTTGGCCGCCTCGACGATCGCCGCTGCGAAGCGCGACGACCCCTCAGCTTCGGCGTCGGCGGGAGCGAGGAGGTCTACGACGGGACGGTTGACCGCCTGCTCCTCGGTGACCGCGAGCAATGCCTGTGCCCGGCGGGACATCGCCTGGACCGAGAGGCTGCTATCGATCACCAGGAACGCGTCCCGGTCACTGGGCAGCCCCTCGCTGGGAGTCTCGAGCAGCAGCCCGAGACCGCAGGCCCTGCAGACCCTGGCGGTAGGGGCCGGAGCCGACTCGCCAGGGGCTGGAGCCGCGCAATGCCCACAGAACCAGGACCATTCGACGGTCTGGACTCTTGCCCCCTGCACGAGTCGCAGTGCCGGTCTCGGACTTTCGATAGCAGTCATCGCCGTAGGCGGGGATCGTAGCCCGTGGAGCTCATCGAAGGGAAGCGGTGAGGTCGAAATTGTTCAACATGGACGAGAGCACAGTCGTACTTTTGCCTAGTTGTCCCACCAAGAGCTGGCAAATTGCGAGATACGGGCGAAAGCGGAAAGCGCATCGGTTTGTAGAGGATTGCGCAAACCGAAATCTCATGCGCCGTAACCTGGGCACTCTCGTCATTTGCGCACTATCGACGGCGACGCCGACCGGGTAAACATCGCAGCTATGGCTATGGACAAGTCGACCGGCAGGTTTGTAGCGGATTGGGCGGGCGCCCGATGCCGGCCCGGCCGGGCGCGAGCAGCGGAGAGGGGGGGATTCGAACCCCCGAACGAGGTCGACCCCCGTTACGCGATTTCCAGTCGCGCCCGTTCAACCGCTCCGGCACCTCTCCGAGTCAGCCGCGCGCCCAGCAAGCCTACCGCGCCCGCGTGAGCCGCTCGGCCTGATCGGGCCGGGTTCTAGACCTGCCAGGCGCCGTCGCGCAGCAGCGGCACCTCGGTGCCGTCTCGCGTGATCCCGGTGACCGCCACCTCATTGCTTCCGATCATGAAGTCGATGTGGAGCTGACTCCGATTCACCCGTTCGAGATCCCCTTCGCCCTCGATCCCGAACTCGAGGCCCTGGCCGAGGGCAATGTGGCTAGCGGCGTTCTCGTCGAGCAGGGTGTCGAAGAAGACTGTCCCCAGCGAGCCGATCCGGCTCTCGCGGTCCACCAGCGCGACCTCGCCGAGACGGCTCGCCCCGAAATCCTTTCTCGAGAGCGCCCGGAGAGTGTCCGCTCCGCGGTCCGCGTCGATCTCGACGGCGCGGCCGTCCTCGAACCGGACACGGAGGCCGGCGACCAGCGCACCGGCCACGAATAGCGGCTTCGTAGAGGTAACAACGCCTTGTACCCGCTCGGGATCGGGCGTCGTGAATACCTCCTCGGTCGGGAGGTTGGCGGCGTGGACGATCCCATCGACGGTCGAGGTCCGAGCGCACTTCCACCGGCTCGAGCCGAGCAGACCCACAGTGAGATCGGTTCCGGGTCCCTCGAAGTGGATCTTGTCCAGACGCAGGGCGTCGAGCTTTTCGGCGGACGAGCTCAGGCGCTCGAGCCGTTGGTCCCAGGCTGCTGCGGGATCGGCGGCGTCAAGCCGGCAAACGTGGCCGATCTCCTCCCACAAACGCGCGAGCGCTTCGTCGGGCTCGACGTCGGGATGCACCAATTTCGCCCACCCCCGCGTGGGGCACGGGGCCACGGTCCAGTTGGTCGTGCGTTGGTTGACGACCGCCACAGACTCCTTGACCATCGGCAGCATGTCGCGGCCGACCAACTCGGGATCGACGCCGTCCATCGCCTCGGGGGCAGCCGGGCCGGTGAGGACGACTACTGCTGCGCGGTGCTCTCCCAGGGCCCGGGCCCGCTCTCCGTACCAGGGGGGAACGAAATCGAGCGTGTCGGGCGAGGCATTCGTCACCCGGGCGCGCTTGACGTAGACGTCGAACACCGACATGTCGACGAACTTGGCCCCGCGTTTGTAAGCCTCCGTCGCCACAGCACGAGCCAGGGGCTCCTTTCCCGGCTCCAAGGACACGGCGACGATCTGCCCCGGTTGAACATTGGCGCCAAAGCGGACGATCAGCTCGGCCAGTGCATCAATCGGGGCCCTCTGCTCGGTCTGGCTCGGCACGCGGTGCAGCATACGGCGCGGCCGCCTCCGCCGGCCGGTCACTCGCGGGGGATCAGAACGCCCGGGTTGAGGATCCCGGCCGGATCGAGCTCACCCTTGACCGAGCGCAGCAGCGCCACCCCCAGCTCGCCGATCTCCTGCGTGAGCCATTCCCGGTGATCGACCCCGACACCATGGTGGTGGCTGATCGTGCCGCCAGCCCGCAGGACAGCGTCGTTTGCCGCGCGCTTGGCTGTCCGCCACTGGGTAACCGGGTCCTCGAGCCGCCTGCAGGCGACCGTGAAGTACAGCGATGCCCCCGCTGGATAGACGTGGGATACGTGACAGAGGATCGCGGGTGGCGCGCCCTGCGCGGTGAGCGACTCGTGAATCGCGCCCCTGACGGACTCATACAGCGCGGGTAGCGCCGACCAGAAGCCGGCGGTCTCGAGCGTCTCGACGAGCGCGCCGGCGGCCAGCAGTGCATCGCGCAGGTAGGGAGCCCGGTAGCGCTCGAGTTCCCATGCCTCCGCCGCGGGAGCATCGGGTTGGGCCCCCGCGGTCTCGAGGATCTGGGCGACGGCGCCCCGCCTCGACTGAACCTTCCGGGCGGTTCCTTCGTATCCGACGATTGCCAAGGCCCCGGGGGCGCCCGCCGACTGGCCAGGCCGTTCGCCCGTGACCCGCGTAACCGCGGTCTCCTGCTCGTCGGAGAGTCGCAGCACCGTTGGAAGCGGCCCGTCCTGAGCGAGCCTGCGAACGGCATCCAAGCCATCGCGGAACGAGCGAAACCACCAGCCCTCATATCTGCGCTCGGCGGGCAGTGGCCGCACCTGGATGCTCACCGCCGTAATCACCCCCAGGGTTCCTTCGGAGCCGAGGAACAGCTGGCGCAGGTCCGGTCCGGCGGCCGACGCGGGGGCGCGGCCGAGTGAAACGGTTCCCACCGGAGTGGCCACGTCCAACGCCAGAACGAGCTGGTCGAAGCGACCGTAGCCCGAGGACGCCTGACCGATCGAGCGAGTCGCCGCGAAGCCTCCGAGCGTTGCGTACTCAAACGACTGGGGGTAGTGGCCGATCGTGTAGCCGCGCTCGGCCAGGAGCGACTCCGCCTGGAGCGCGCGCAGCCCTCCCTCGAGCGTCGCGATTCGAGATTCCTCGTCCAGGGCCACCAGCGAGTTCATGTGCCTGGTGTCGAGTGCGACCAAGCCGGCGAAGTCTTCGACGCGGGGCTCGAGCCCACCGACCACCGATGTTCCGCCGCCGAACGGGACGACCGCAATTCTCGCCCGCGAGCAGATCGCTAGTACCTCGAGCACCTGCGCGTGGGTGCGGGGCATCACACGAGGTCGGGCGCGTCTCGGGCTTCGCCGGCACGCAGCCGCAGTAGGTCTGCCGTCGATTTCCCGCGGGTGTGACGGATCCGGGACTCGTCGTCGGCCAGTGCGTGCTCATCGCCGACGGCGTACGCGAGCTCGCGTGCCGCGTCATCCGGGATCCTCGATGGCGACAGGTGGACGTCGGTGAGGGAGGGCTCTAGCAGGTCCTTTCCGGCCGGTATCCCCAGTCCGTCAGCGAGGAGTCCTCTCAGCTCGGGGGCGAGCGCCGGTATCTGCGCTGGATTGCCCCAACCCCACCAGGACATCTCGGACTGTGGGCTGAGGGGTCGGGCGGGGGTCAACTCTCGCCGAATGATGTCGACCGAATGGGATCAGCGCTTGCACTGCCTGGCCGAGAGGCTCATGCTTTCTGCCACTGCCAAGCCCCGAGGGAGGACTCGAGCCATGACTGACAGCGCGATGACCGGTCTGATGATGGACGACTACCCGCTGACGCTCACCGCGGCGGTAGCGCGGGCCGAGCAGTTCAGTGCGGGCAGAGAAGTTGTCTCGCGCCGCCCGGACGGTTCGCTTCACCGGACCACGCTGGGGACATGCGCTGGGCGCGCGCGGCAGCTTGCCTCGGGGCTGGCAGGTCTCGGCGTCCAGGCGGGCGATCGGGTTGCGACGCTGCTCTGGAACCAGCCCGAACACCTGGAGCTCTACTTCGGAGTGCCGCAGATGGGAGCGGTGATCCATACGGTCAACCCCAGGCTTCACCGGGACGAGCTTGCGTTCATCGCTCGTGACGCCGAGGACCGCGTGATCGTCATCGACGAGTCGCTGCTCGAAGTGTTCGAGTCGTTTCGCTCGTCATGGAGCTTCGAACACGCGATCGTGATCTCGCACTCCGGTGCGGTCGCTGACGACGTGCTCGACTACGAGTCGCTGGTATCGGACGCCCCGCCGATGGACTGGCCGGCGCTCGAGGAGCGGCAGGCCGCCGCCATGTGTTACACGTCAGGCACCACCGGCCAGCCCAAGGGCGTGGTCTACTCACACCGCGCGCTGGTGCTGCACTCGCTTGTGGCGGCGCTGCCCGATCAAATCGGCCTGTCCGAGCGGGACACGGTGCTGCCCGTCGTTCCGATGTTCCACGTGAACGCCTGGGGTCTCCCGTACACCGCCGCCTTTTCGGGCGCCGGGCTCGTGCTGCCCGGACCGAAGCTCGATGCGGTGAGCGTGCTGGACCTCCTTGCGGACGAGAAGGTAACCATGACCGCGGGAGTGCCGACGGTGTGGATGGCGGTGCTGCAAGCGCTCGACGCAGAGCCGCAGCGCTGGGACCTCAGCGAGCTCGAGCGGCTGATCGTCGGCGGGTCAGCGGTTCCGCGGAGCATGCTCGAGGGCTTCGACCGGCATGGCTTGACCGTGATCCAAGCGTGGGGGATGACCGAGACCTCGCCCCTGGGCAGCGTGTGCAGGCTTCCCGCCGACCTCCTTGATGCGCCGGAGGAGGAGCAGTACGAGTATCGGGCCCGGCAGGGCGTTCCATCGCCGTTCGTGGAGATCAGAGCTCGCCGTGACGACGGGGAGCTGATCGACTGGGATGACGAGAAGATGGGTGAGCTCGAGGTGCGGGGGCCGTGGGTCGCCGCCGCATATCACCGTGGGTGCGGCTCGGACCGGTTCACCGAGGACGGCTGGTTCAAGACCGGCGATGTCGTGCAGATCGACTTCCGGGGGTGCATCAAGATCTGCGATCGCTCGAAGGACCTCGTCAAGTCCGGTGGCGAGTGGATCTCCTCGGTCGACCTCGAGAACACTCTGATGGCGCACCCGGCGGTCGCCGAGGCGGCGGTGATCGCGATTCCCGACGAGCGCTGGGGGGAGCGGCCCATGGCTGTCGTGGTATTGCGCGAAGGATCGGAATGCACCGGCAAGGAACTACGCTCTCACCTCGCGGGGGATTTCGCGAAATGGCAGCTTCCCGAGCGGGTCGAGTTCATCGAGGCACTCCCCCGGACCGCTACTGGAAAGTTCAAGAAGCTCGAGCTGCGCGAGCGCTACGTGACCCCGGCGGTTGCCGGCGATCGGTCGTGACCACGCGATCGCCGGAGCGCGCCGCCTACGCGGCGCTGGCCGATCGGATCGAGGCTGAGGTGCGGGTGCTCGGGCTGGCCCACGTGCCCGCGCCGGTTGCCCCGGTACGGTCGGCCTTCGGGAGCGGCGAGATGAGCTTCGGCCAATGGCTTCAGCAGCGGCTGTGTCCTCGACTGCGCGCAATCGCGAGCGGCGACGAGGACCCTCCTCCCCCACGTCCCACCGGAACCGCGGGCCTTCCTACGTACGCCGCCCGGAACCTCGACGGGTATGACGACGCCGATCGCTTGCTCGAGGCGCTGCAGGAGCTCGATCGGCTCGCCGGCAACGACTGAGCCGAGCATCCAGATCGCGCAGACCGCTGGCGCGCCGGTGCTCTACCTTTCTTGGCAGTCTGTCCGGAGAGGTGGCAGAGCGGTTGAATGCGCCGGTCTCGAAAACCGGTATGGGCGGTTCCGTCCATCGAGGGTTCGAATCCCTCCCTCTCCGTTAGAGGACTCGGTTTTCGCAGTGCTTGCAGGGAATTAGCAGGTCCGGCGGACCGGCGCGCGGGGGCCCGACCATGGGTCAACGCAGGCCAGCAAAAGCCCTCTCAGCCGGGTCGTCTTTCCCTACGCGGGCTACGGAGAGTGGCCCGCTCGAGCTTCGAGCGGTGGTCATCAGACAGGTCGTGACACGGTCATCACCTGGACGACCTACGCCCTAGGACGCTTCTCTGATAAGGAAGAGGTCCCAGGTTCGAGTCCTGGATCGCCCACTCACGTCAAAGCCCTGCAAACGCATGTAGTTTGCGAGGCTGAGCGTGAGAGGTCGAGGGCTTGGAGAGAGGCTAAAGGGGCCACTAGGGGGCCATCAAATTCTCCGCTCCTTGATTCAGACCAGGGCCTCCTCGAAGAGCGCAGGTCTAGGCCGGAGGTCGCGGGTTCGAGTCCCGTCGCTCCCGTTAGCCAGAGCGCGTCAACTCGCCCCGTATGCAGCCAGTTTGCTGGCGCACGTCAGAGCAGGACTCGCCAGTCCGAGTCACCGCAAGCATGCTCGCGACAGAAAGCTAGTGACCAAACCGGCGACCAACTGCGCCCTCGCCTGCTGCCCGCCGAGACCGAACTAGAGCGTGAGCTCGCCGGCGCGAGCGGCTGCAGTCCCCTGCTTGCCCCCCATCGCCTAGCCCCGAGG
>JALYZY010000115.1 GCA_030948665.1 Actinomycetota bacterium
GCCGGGATAGTCGTCGCCGACGACGACCGGATCGACGGGCGCTACCTCGAGGTCCACCAGGGGATCCTGTCGCTGCTCGCCCGTCAAGCGCCCGTCGCCGGGGACCTGAGAATCGTGGCCGCGCTGCTGCACAACATCCGCTGCGTCGAGCGGATGGGCGACCAGTGCGTGAACATCGCGAAGCTCGTCCCGCTGTCCGGCTACGAGGCTCCCAAGGACAAGGGGATCCTCGACTTGATCGAGCAGATGGGTCAGCGGGCGCGCTCTCAGGTCAGCCAAGCCAGGCAGGCGTTCGCGATGCGCAACGTCGAGCTGGCCCAGGACCTCGTCCGCCAGGACGCCGAGATCAACCGCCTGAACCGTGAGATCTTCAAGCGTGCGGTGGAGGTCGGCGACGATCTTGACGTTCGCGAGTGGGCGATGTTCATGATCCTCGTCGCCCGCTGCCTCGAGCGGGTCGGCGACAACACGGTTGACGTCGCCGAGCAGACGGTGTTCGTTGTCACGGGGCTGTTCCGCGAGATGGCGGACGCGTCCACCCCACCACAGACGCCGTCGGCAGCCTGATCTCAAATAGCGAACGCGCTGCGTGCGCTAAGCACCCGCGGCCGGCGCTGTCGGATCAGCGTGGAGGTTATTCTGGCCCTGCCGTGGCCAATCCGAAGTCAAAGCGGCAGTCGCGAAAGCGCCGCAGCCGGGGTGGGACGTCGCGGGCCAAGCCGGTGAGTCGTGCTGCTGCGGCGCCCCGCGCAGAGCAGGCGGCGCCAACGCAGGCGCGTCGCGGCTCAACGAGGCGACAGGCGGCGACCCCGTTCGGGCCGTACGGCGAGCGCCCACCGAATCTGTTCGGCGGCGTTCCGGTGTCGGAGATCGCGATCTTCGCCGGCGGCGTGGGGTTGATCGTCGGGCTGCTGTCGGGCGGAGGGCTTGCCCTGATCGTCGGGGCAGCTGTCTGCGGGCTGGGGGTGCTCGAAGTGACGGTCCGCGAGCACTTCTCGGGCTACCGCTCACACGCGGTGCTGCTTGCAGCGCTTCCGACAGTGGCGTTCGAGACGGCCCTGGTGTTGGCGCTCGGAGCCCCGAGCAACCGGATCTTGCTGCTACCGGCGATCGCTCCGGTATTCGCGGTGCTGTTCTGGCTGCTGCGCAGACGGTTCCTAGTGGCCCGGCAGGCACGAATCGCGCGCCTGGGCTGACCTCCGTTCGACCGGGCTGGCCGTCAGTGTGGCTAATCCGTCACTGGGCACGCGGGCGATCGCGATTGTCGTGTTACCCACACCAGGGGAGGACAGTGCGGCACTCGGTCGCCGCGGGCGGGCGATTGTCGTGTTGTCCACACTGACTGGCATGCCGGCGGATCGGCTGCGCTGGTCAGCGGACGCCGGGCGCGAGCTCCGACGTCGCAACCTGATCGGAAACCGTTTGCGTCGGTAGGTTCATCCGGAACACCGCGCCACCGTCCGGCGCGTTTGACGCGCTGACCGAGCCGCCGTGCTGCTGGGCCACCTGGCGGACGATGGCGAGCCCCAGCCCGCTGCCCTGCTGCCCCCGGGAATTCGTTCCTCGGTAGAAGCGATCGAACACGAACGGAAGATCGGCCTCGGCGACCCCTGGACCGTGGTCGCGCACGCACAGGCCGCCGCGATCGGCGCGCACCTCGACCGTCCCGCCAGGCGGTGAGTGCCGGGCCGCGTTATCGAGCAGGTTGTTGACTGCTCTGCCCAGCCGATCCGGGACGCCCTCGACGATCACCGGCTCGAGCGAGGATTCGAAATGAATGTTCGGGGCGTTCCGTCTGGCGCGGGCGAGCGACTCGACGACGACGGCGTCGAGTCGCGTGTCCTCGACAGCCTCTGCGGGCAGATCTCCTCGCGCAAGCTCGATCAGATCCGCTACCAGGCCGCTCAGCTCCTCGCTCTGTTCAACGACATCGGCCAGCAGCTTGTGGCGGTCCTCGTCGCTCAGCTTACCGCCGGCCAGCAGGACCTCAATGTTGGTCCGCAGGCTCGTGACGGGCGTGCGGAGCTCGTGCGAGGCGTCCGCTACCAGCTGGCGCTGGGCCTGGACTGACTCGTCGAGCGCCGAGCGTGAGCGCTCGAGCCGCTCGATCATCGCGTTGAAGCGGGTCGCGAGCTGCCCCACTTCGTCGTCGGCGTGGACGCGCAGGCGGCTGGTCAGGTCCTCCGTGTCGCTGATGTGCTGGGCGGTCTGAGCGACCTCCGCGAGCGGTGCCAGAACTCTCCTGGCGGCAAGCCGTCCGAGTGCGGCGGCGAGCGCCATGCCGCCTGCGGCGAGGAGTGCCAGGATCAAGCGGAGGTGCGAGAGGATGTGATCGACGCTTTCAAGCGGCCGCGCTAGCTCGACCGCTACCGGTTGGCCCTCCTGAAGCGAGTCGTGAAACGTGACGAGCCGCAGGTGGATCCCCGACACGATGACGTCGCGGTATACGACATCGTTCGGTCCTCCGGCGGCCACTGAGCGGGTGATGGAGTCGGCGGGCAGCGCGAGGCCGCCGCGGCCGTCTAGCACCGATCCATCGGTGCCGACCACCTGCCAGTAGGGCGCGCTACCCCCTGCGTTCGCGGGCAGGCCCCGGGGCTGGGCCCCTCCAAGCGCGAAGCCACCCTCGTGGATGACCAGGACCGCCTGGCCCCTGAGCGCGTCGTCGACCTGGGTGCGGAGCTCCCGACGCACCACGACGTAACACACCACCGCCGCCAGCACGACCGCTACGCCCACCGCCGCCGCAGCCGCCCAAGCCAGTCTCCGTCGTAGCGGCATCGCTCAATCCCGCAGCACGTAGCCGACGCCACGGACTGTGTGAAGCAGCCGAGACTCACCCCCGGCCTCGGTCTTGCGCCGCAGGTACCCCATGTACACACCGAGCGCGTTCGAGGTCGGTCCGAAGTCGTAGCCCCACACCTGCTCGAAGATCGTCGAACGCGTCAGGACCTGCCGGGGGTGGCGCAGGAACAGCTCGAGCAGCAGGAACTCGGTCTTCGAGAGCTCGATCAGCCGGTCGCCACGGCGCACCTCATGGGCGATCGGGTCGAGCTCGAGATCCGAGTAGCGCAGAACCTCACCCGCGGCGGCGCCATCACCGGCTCGCCGCAGGAGCGCACGTAGGCGCGCCTGAAGCTCGCGTAGCGCAAACGGCTTGACCAGATAGTCGTCCGCTCCGACGTCGAGTCCCTCGACGCGGTTGTCGATTGCATCGCGCGCGGTCAGCATCAGGACTGGCGTACGGTCGCCCGCCCTGCGCATCCGCCGGACCACCTCGAGGCCATCCAGCCGAGGCATCATCACGTCGAGGATCACCGCGTCGACCGGCTCGGCTGCAAGCGCATCGAGCGCCTGTTCGCCGTCGCCGGCCAGCACCACCTCATGGCTCTCCAGGCGCAGCGCCCGCTCGAGCGCCCTGCAAACCGCAGGCTCGTCGTCGACAACCAGCACCCGGGCCATGCTCAAATGATCGCGCCTGCGCGTAACAGTTGGCGAAGAAGAGCTTGCAGGGTCAGCTCACCTCGCGCAGCACGAACTTTCCAGGGCCCATCCAGGAGATCTGAAAGAACGGACCCTGAAGCCGGCCGTGCTCGCACAGCCATTCGAAGATCTCGCATGGATTCCACTCGCGGCCGTAGGAGAAGCACACCCCGGCGTCGCGGAGCGCCGCGAACAGCCTGCCCTTCTCGACGTCGTCGGCGACGCGGCGGACCAGTGCCTCGGACCCGTCCTGCGCCGGTTCGAACCCCAGCGCGGTCAGCTGCCCCGCCAGCTGACCGGACGCCGCGTTGACCTCGATCACTTCGGTGTCGGCCCACGCCACATACCCCGGCGGCTCCTCGCCCGCGCTGGACACGTAAGGAGGCAGCTCGTCGGGGCCCATCGCCGTCCTAGGCTAGTGGCCCCACCGGCTCCACGGACCTTCTTTCCGGGATCATCACTTCCGATGCCACGCGCCCAAAAGCTGGACCGCTACCGCGAGAAGCGCGACTTCGAGCTGACCCCCGAGCCATCGGGGGATCGAGAATCGCCGGCGCAAGGCGCACGCTTCGTCGTGCAGGAGCACCATGCCACCCGGCTACACTGGGACCTTCGGCTCGAGCACGATGGCGCCCTTGCCTCGTGGGCGGTCCCCAACGGGATTCCGATGGACCCGGCGGACAACCGGCTTGCGGTCCGCACCGAGGACCACCCGCTCGAGTATCTCGAGTTCCACGGCAAGATCCCGAAGGGCCAGTACGGCGCCGGCTCCATGACGATCTGGGACCGTGGGACGTTCGACGTCCATAAGTGGGAGGAGCGCAAGGTCGAGGTCACTTTCCACGGCGAGCGCCTGAGCGGACGCTACGGGCTGTTTCCGATTGGCCGCGACCCAGCTCTCAAGAACGATTGGATGATCCATCGGATGGATCCGCCGGCGGATCCGGACCGTCAGCCGATGCCCGAGCGACTCGTCCCGATGCTCGCCCGCGCGTCAACGACGGTGCCCACGCCCGAGTCTGAGTGGTCGTTTGAGGTCAAGTGGGACGGCGTGCGCGCGATCGCATACATCCAGCCGGGAAGGTTGCGCCTCGAGAGCCGCAACCTGAATGAGATCACCGACGCTTACCCCGAGCTCCGGGGACTGCTGAGGTCGGCGGGAATGCGCGAGCTGGTGCTCGATGGCGAGATCGTCGCCTTCGACGAGCAGGGCCGCCCGAGCTTCGAGCGTCTGCAGCGCCGGATGCACGTCACCTCGCCCGCCGCTGTCCGCAGGCTGATGAGCAGCCATCCCGTCCTCTACGCGATCTTTGACCTGCTGTACCTCGACGGGCACTCGATGATGGACTTGACCTACTCGGAGCGCCGCGCGCGCCTCCAGGAGCTCGGACTCGAAGGTCCCGCCTGGCGGATACCAGGCGCCCATGTCGGCGAAGGCGCCAAGCTGCTCGAGGCGACGAAGCTCCAGGGGCTCGAGGGAATCGTCGCAAAGCGCCTGAACTCGCGGTACGAGCCCGGCCGCCGCCCAGGGACTTGGGTCAAGGTGAAGAACACGCTCCGACAGGAGCTTGTGGTGGGTGGCTGGCTGCCCGGCGAAGGCCGGCGCACCGACCGGATCGGCGCACTGCTCGTCGGCTACTACGAGGACGGTGAATTCCGGTACGCCGGGAGGGTCGGCACTGGCTTCACCGACAAGATGCTCGACGAGCTCCGCCGTCGGCTCGCGCCCTATCGCCGTAAGACCTCGCCACTCAGCCGCGCTCCGAAGCTCCCGCGGGAGGCGGTGTTCGTCGAGCCGTGCGTCGTGATCGATGTCGAGTTTCGCGAGTGGACGAATGAGGGCGTCCTGCGAGCCCCGTCATACAAGGGCGTTCGGGAGGACAAGGCACCCCGTGAGGTCGTGCTCGAGGCAGCCCCGAAGGTAGAAGCGGCCGGAGCCGAGCACGAGGCCGCGCCCGCTCCGGAAGGCCCCGAGGGGCTGTTCGACGAGGTGGAGCGGCTGGCGGACGGCTCTCTTGTAGTGCTGACCGATGGCCGCAGGCTGAAGCTCTCGAACTGGGACAAGGTCCTGTTCCCGGCGACCGGATTCACGAAGGGAGACCTGATCACCTTCTACGCGCGGATAGCGCCGGAGCTCGTCCCGCACTTGCACGACCGGCCGTTGACGCTCAAGCGCTACCCGAACGGTGTGGACAGCCAGTATTTCTATGAGAAACAGTCGCCGTCCCACCGTCCCGAATGGGTGGCGACGAAGCGGATCGGCGATATCGCATACACGCTGGCTCAGGATCGTCCGACGCTGATCTGGCTGGCGAACCTTGCGGACGTCGAGCTCCATACGTCGCTGTCGCTTGCCGAGGATCCGCTGCGGCCGAAGATGCTGGTGTTCGACCTCGATCCCGGCCCGCCGGCCGGGATCGTGCAGTGCTGCGAGGTGGGGCTAGTGCTGTGTGGTCTGTTCTCGCAGCTTGGTCTCGAGAGCTTCGCGAAGACGTCGGGGTCGAAGGGGCTCCAGGTTTACGTGCCGCTCAACACTGCGGTCTCCTACGAGCAGACCAAGCCGTTCGCGCGCAGGGTCGCCGAGCTGCTCGAGCAGCGCATGCCTGAGCTCGTCGTCTCACGGATGACCAAGCGGCTGCGGCCGGGCAAGGTCCTGGTCGACTGGAGCCAAAACGACGCCCATAAGACCACCGTCAACGTGTATTCGGTGAGAGCCCGGGAGCGCCCGACCGTGTCCACGCCTGTCGCCTGGGAAGAGGTGAAGCGGTGCCGCGAGGCGGGGGACCCGGAACTCCTGGCGTTCGACACTGTTGACGTCCTGGATCGGATCCACCAGCATGGCGACCTGTTCGCGCCGGTGCTGAGCTTGGTCCAGACGTTGCCGGCGGCCAGCTGACCGCAGCGCCAACGCGCACTGCATAGGATGCCTGGTGGGCGATGGATCAGATCACCCTCCGAAACCGTCTGCTGATCGCCAGCGCGATGTGGAAGGAGGCGACCGGCGAAACCCTGCCGCGGCTGGCGCCGGGCGATCCCGCCGATCAGCTCCAAGACTTCGAGCTGCAACTCGTCAACCGGCTATGCGAGACGGCGACTTCCGAGAACGCACGCGAAATAGCCGACCGCACCTGGGACCTCGTCCACGACCGGCCGGACGATGACCCAGTCAAGCAGCGCGTAGTCGAGTGCCACGAGGCGCTCGCGCGAATGACCAGGCTCGGCGACTGACCAGGTCCGGAGACTGATCGGGCTGGGCGGCCGACCTAGGCTCGGCGACCGAGCTCAGGTCGCGATGGTCGGCGCCACTTCCTCGTCGTGCGCCAGCGGGTTGCGAGGCAGCCCGGCGGCGGCGTAGGCGTCGACCTCGTCCAGCGTCTCCCGCTCCATCAGCGCGGCCACAAGCGTGTCGAGGTTCGCCCGGTGGTCGCGGAGCACCTCGGTTACCTCCTCGTGCGCCGACTCAACGATTCGCCGTACCTCCTGGTCGACGATTCGCTGGGTCTCCTCCGATGTCTCCGAAACCCCGGGCAGCAGGGGTCCCATTCCTTCGGAGGGGATCACCGCGATCGGGCCGATCACATCGCTCATTCCCCAGCGGCCGACCATGTGGCGGGCGATCCTGGTCAGGAGCTGGATGTCTGACTCAGCCCCAGTCGTGATATCCCCGAAGACCGTCTCCTCCGCTGTGCGACCGCCGAGGGCCACCTTGATCTGGGCGATCAGATAGCCCTTGTCGAAGTTGAACCGGTCGGCGTCGGGAGCCGAGAACGTCACTCCGAGAGCCTGGCCGCGGGGGATGATCGAAACCTTCCTGACCGGATCGGCGCCCGGGGTCACCATCCCGATGATCGCGTGGCCAGCCTCGTGGTAGGCGGTGCGTCGCCTGTCGTCCTCGGTCAGCATCACCTTGCGCGCGGCGCCGAGGACGATGCGCTCGAGCGCATCGGTCAGGTCCTGATTGCTGACCGCGTCGTGAGTCCGGCGCGCGGCCAGCAGCGCCGCCTCGTTGACGACGTTCGCCAGGTCGGCCCCAACCATGCCCGGCGTCGACGCCGCAAGCGCACCGATGTCGACTTCGGGAGCGAGTGGGACCGATCGGGTGTGCACGCGGAGAATTGCCTCACGGCCCGGTCGGTCAGGCGGTTGAACGGAGACGCGACGGTCGAAGCGCCCAGGGCGCAGGAGCGCGGGATCGAGGATCTCCGGCCTGTTGGTCGCCCCGAGCACGATCACGCCCGTGCGCGGATCGAATCCGTCCATCTCGGTCAGGATCTGGTTGAGCGTCTGCTCCCGCTCGTCGTGGCCGCCCGAGAAGTTGCCCGCACCGGCAGCGCGGGAGCGTCCGACCGCGTCGAGCTCATCGATGAAGATGATCGCGGGCGCCGCCTCCTTGGCCTGAACAAAGAGATCGCGCACGCGCGAGGCACCGACGCCGACGATCATCTCGACGAACTCCGAGGCAGACATCTGGAAGAACGGGACGCCGGCCTCCCCGGCGACCGCCCGGGCGAGCAGCGTCTTGCCCGTGCCTGGAGCGCCGCTCAGCAGCACCCCGCGCGGGATCCTCCCGCCGAGGCGCAGGTACTTATCCGGGTTCTTGAGGAAGTCGACGATCTCGGTCAGCTCGTCCTTGGCCTCGTCGATCCCGGCAACGTCGTTGAAAGTCACCGGCTGCTCGCTTGCCTCCACCCGGCGCGCGCGCGAGCGCCCAAAGGACATCAGACCCCCTGCGCCGCCGCCGGCGGCGGCAGCAGCACGGCGCATGAAGAACACAATCAGCAACAGGAACAGAAGCGTCGGGCCGAAGCCGAGGATCAGCTCGGCCAGGAACGACGGGCCGCTGGGGGGATGCGCGCTGATCCCGACGCCATCCTTCACGAGCAGGTTCTCCAGCTGGGCGTTGGCGGCAAATGACGGGATCTGCGTCGAGAACAGCTTGCTCGGCGCTGAGTTGCCGGGGTACCTGACCGGAGTCCTGAAGATGCCCTGGACCGAGTCTCCGGTCACCGACACCTGGCTGACGTTCTTGGTCTCGACCTGCGTCAAGAACGTGGGGCTGTAGGGAATCTGGACTCTCGCGGTCGGCTGCAGCGCCTGCGAGGAGATCCAGAAGTTGACGACCAGCAGGACGACGACGAGCAGCACCACCATCCAG
The DNA here is from genome assembly GCA_030948665.1 of Actinomycetota bacterium. Lineage (GTDB taxonomy): Bacteria > Actinomycetota > Thermoleophilia > Solirubrobacterales > Solirubrobacteraceae > Palsa-465. Next base: position 8,639 of record JALYZY010000115.1, read on the forward strand.
CGCGAATTGGAACGAGGCCGCTGGGTCCCTCCAGGCTGTGGACGCCCACGGCCATCCGGAGCCGGGGTGATCCGCCATCCGGGAAGCTGCGGGCCACGCGGCGGGCGGGAGCGTCCGGGGGCGGTACGCCGTGGAGTTTGATCGGCCATCACTCAGATTGTCGCAAGCCGGACCGAAGAAGTTTCGAAATCCCTCCGCCGAACAAGAGGCTGACGCTTGGTCGATCCGCTGCCGGGCGCCCAATCAGCGCCAGGGAGGCTCCTCGAGGCGGCGGCGAAACGAGTCGGCCCCCTCGACGCTGGCACCCTCAGCCGAGGCCCTGTCCGCAAGCCAGCGGTCGGAGGTGACGACCCGAACCCTCGCGGGTGCCTGCTCGACGCGCAGCCGGCGGACGATCTCGTCGTCGGCGGCGTCAGCCTTCGGGCGCGGGGCGTGTGCGACCTCGATCACGGTTGAGCGAATCGGGGGAGAGGGCGCTCGCTCGAACACGACCGTGACGTCTTCGCCCTCGTCTGCAGCCCATCGCTCCAGCGCTCGCACCAGCCGTAGCATCGCGGCGTCGCGGTCCTTCCACCAGGCGTCTGGACGCGTCCCGATCACGTTCATCCCGTCCACCAGCCAATGCATCTCAGCAGCGTACGGCTCTCACGAATCGTCACTAGCGGGTCGCCTGCGATCGCTCTTGCGCTCCGCCTGGCGGCGCTTTGACTCGAGACGACGGCGCGCTGCGGCCTGCGTTGGCCGAGTGGGATGGCGGGGCCGCTGGACCGCCAGCGCATTGGTGAGCCGGGCTTGAAGACGCTCGAGTGCCAGCTCGCGATTGCGCGCCTGACTTCGCGCGTCCTGCGCGACGGCGACCACACGCGGCCCTAACCGCGCCATCACCCGGCGTTTCTGCTCGTCGCTGAGCGATGCGGACGCGGCAACGTCGAATACGGCTTCGATGCGCGAGCTGGTCACGTTCGCGTGCTGGCCGCCCGGCCCCGATGAGCGCGACGCGCGCACGACGATCTCCGACGCGGGAATCGCTGCATATCGGCCTAGGATCATTGGCTCGCGCATGAGGACAAGCATGAACGGTTCCACTCGCTCCGGCATGGCTCCGAGATGCCCATTCGCGTAGCGCTCGTGATACCGTCCTGCGCCGTAAGGCCGCTCGCCAACATCCGAGCGGCGATAGCAGTGCAGACCCTCGGGGCAGTTGCAGCGTCGCATCCTCCGCGGTGGCAGCACTCAGCTACGGAGGAGGACTCCACATGCCGACCGGAACGGTCAAGTGGTTCAGCGACGATAAGGGCTTCGGGTTCATCACGCCCGATGAGGGCAACCGGGACCTGTTCGTACACCACAGCAACATCAACACTGACGGCTACCGGTCCCTGACCGAGGGCGCCAAGGTCTCCTATGAGGAGGAGGCCGGCCCGAAGGGTCCGAAGGCTGTCAACGTCCAGAAGCTCTAGGCCGCTCGCTCCACGGAGCCCAGCTGGGCGCCCCCGGCGCGTCGCTCCGGACTGCGGCCGCCGGAGATTCCTCGGCGGTCGCGACCCTGTCCCGGCCGCCGCGTTTGGCGTTGTACAGCGCCCGATCGGCGGCTTCGAACATCCGCCTGAACTGGACCTCCTGACCATGCAGCGTCGCGGTACCCACCGATAGCGTCACAGACAGGCCATTCGAGCAACAGCTGCGGGTCGCTGCGCAGAGCTTCTCACCGAGCGATCGGGCCGCAACCGCACTTGCGCCCGGGAGCACCACCAGGAACTCCTCGCCACCGATCCTGTAGATCAGCTCGAACGAGCGCAGCTGCTTGCGCAGCTCATACGCCACGTCGCGAAGGACGGCGTCCCCGGCGGCGTGGCCGTGGGAGTCGTTGATCGCCTTGAAGTGGTCGAGGTCGCACATCAGCACCGACACCCGCGCATTCATCAGGCGGGCCTGCTCGGCAAGCTCGTCGAACCGGCGCTCCAAGCCTTGGCGGTTCAGTAGCCCGGTCAGCGGGTCGAGGATCGCCGACTTGCGGTGATGCTGCTCGGCGCCGAACAGCGCCTGGCAAGCGGCGGAGACGCCGACTATGACGTCGATCGCGACCAGCAGCCAGGCCGGGTGGTCGAGCGTCTTTTGGAAGTTCAGCCCGAAGGTCACGATCAGCAGCATCACGATCGGAATCACAGTCGCCAGGATCGTCACTCTGAAGCGAAAGCGGGTCGCCGCAAACGCAGTCGGAATCACGATCAGGAACAGCACGGGGCTGGTCGGGCCGCCCGTGAGCGCCGCCGCCACAGCTATCGCCACCTGGGTCATCAGGATGTTGAACGCGGCGTGGTACTCGGGCCTGGGGCTCCGGCGCATCCGCGCCTCGAGCGTCTGGATCGGAAAAACTGCGACGGCGAATACAGCGAGCATCCACCAGCCGTAGGTGGGAATGGCGGCGATCGCGGAGACGCCGATGACGCCCGCGGCGACGATGCGGGCGCGCATCACCCGCGCAGAATTCTCGAGTACCCGAGCGCGCTCTTCCTCGGTCGGGCACAGCCAGGTTTGAGCCTCACCACGCATTAGCAAATCGGTCGGCACCGCGCGTCCGTAACAACTCCGCAAAGGACCTCGATTTGCGCACGGCAAACTACGGACGAGTCCCTAGTTCGCCGGAATGCGCGGGTCGAGCCCCGATTCGGTCTCGTGACCGGTCCCCTTTCTGGTGCTCCACACCAGATCGCCACCTCGGGGTTAGCATAACCCCGTGACGGACTGGGTGACGATTTCTTCTCTGGCTACGGCCGGGGGGACGCTGGTCCTTGCCGTCGCGACATTCAGCTCGGTCAGGTCGTCCAATCGCGCGGCGCGAGTAGCGGAGCGCTCGCTGCTCGCGGGGCTTCGGCCGATGCTGATTCCCTCCCGCGACGAGGATGGCCAGCAGACCGTCCGGTTCGGCGATGCCCAGATGCTCGTGATCGCCGGACATGGCGGCACCGTGGAGGTGGCGGCCAACGGAAACCTCTACCTCGGCCTTGGTCTGCGGAACGGCGGTACCGGGCTGGCGGTGATCCACGGGTGGCAGGTCCTGGTGTTCGAGGGCGCCAGCGCTGGTCCACCGGAGGTCGACCAGTTCCGCCGACAGCAGCGAGATCTCTACATTCCCGCGCGCGAGACGGGGTTCTGGCAGGGAGCCATGCGTGAGCGCTCCGATCCCGGATACGAGACCGTACGGAGCTGCGTCGAGGGCGGATCACGACTAGGAATCGACGTCCTCTACGGCGACTACGAGGGAGGTCAGCGGACGATCGCGCGCTTTGGTCTGTCCACGCGCGTGGACGGCGACGGGGAGCCAGGCGCGAGCGACGGGCAGCACGCAGGCCCGAGTTACGACGAGCCGGCGATCCTGGACGAGGGGGCGCCAGCAAGCGCGAGCGGCGGCGGGGAGCCGGCGAACCCGGACCGGCCCATCGCGCACGAAGCCCACTATGCCTTCCGAGCCGAGGTTGTCCGCTACTTCAACGTGGACCTCGACGACCCGCGCTGATCGACTACGGGGCCTTTCGAGCTTCCCGGCGGAACCGCTGGCGCCCTTGCAGGACGGTGACTGCGGCTGCTGTTCGCCGATCCGGCGACTCTGCACCGAAGTCTTCAAGCGCCACTAGCGCAAGCGGCTACGATGCCCATTGCTGAGGTGCCGGAGGGGTGCGCCCGCGTCTGCATCGAGTCTCCACGAAAGGAAATCCAGGCTTAGACGGTTCTCCGGCGTCGCTTCCCTGGTCGCCGTTGTGTTCCTTGCGCTTGCCGCGGTGGCCAGTGCCGATACGACGCTCGGATCGGTCGGAGTGCCGGGTGGCTCCCCGGGCTCCAACGGCTGCAGCGGGAACGTCGCCACCCAGCTCTCAAGCGCGACAGGCGTTGATTTCACCGTTCCGGCCGCCGGAGGAGCGATCAACTCATGGCAGACCAACACGACGAACGCGAATCCTGGTGCATCGGTCACGCTGGTGGTGCTGAGGCCGACGGCCAACAACATGTACACGGTCGTCGCTTCCGACACGGAGTCGCTTCCCAATCCTCTTCCCGTGAGCAACGTGGCGACGTTCCCACTTTCTACGCCGATCGTCGTTTCGGGCGGCGAGACGCTGGGTCTGATGGCCCCAGCGCCGGGAGCGTGCTACTGGCGTGGCGGCTCCACACCGGGTGTGGACAGTGTCATTGCCATGCCGGTCAGTGGCCCGCTCACCCCGGGTCAGACCCTGACACCACTGCTCACCGAAAGCTCTGACGTCATCAACGTCGCTGCCAACCTCGTCACCCGCCAGGATGTTGGGCTCACCGCGAGCACGGTGCCGTCAACTGTGACCATGGGCACGCCCGCGCTGCTTACCTCCACTGTCAGCAACGCTGGGCCTAGCTCATCACCTTTTACCGTCGCGAGCACGATCCCGGCTGGTCTGAAGATTGACTCGGCAGCGGCGGGCTCAGGCTCCTGCACGATCAGCGGTCAGCAGGTGACGTGCACGATCACCGGCCTGGCCCCGGGGCAGAGTGTCCCGCTGGACATCGTCGTGACGCCTACGGTTGCGCGTGGCTACACGTACAACGTGTTGGCCGTGACCGGCGGCCTATGGCCGGATCCCAACCCGGCGAACAACACTGCTTCGGCGCAGCTGAGCGCGGTGGCGGCACCGCAACATGCCGCCCAGTGCTTCGTTCCGACCCTCAAGGGTGTTCGGGCGCCGCTGGCCAAGAAGATGCTGAGCCTGCTCGGGTGCCATGTCGGCAAGGTCAAACGTGTTCACAGCAAGTCCGTGGCGAAGGGCGCGGTGATCAAGACCACGCCGGGAGCTGGCACGTATGCGGTCGGGAAGGTCGTGAACCTCCGGACCTCCTCCGGCCGGGAAGGCAATAAGCACCACTAGAAGTCCTTCAGCGGGCGCCGGCGGTCAGCGATCCTCCGGCGCCCGTGGAGGGTGCTCCTCGGGGCGGGATGTCGAGGCGACTGCGGGCTTTCTGCAGGACGTTTGTCGGTGGCCAACCCTCGACCGAACCTCCGGCGAGAGGCACTTGGGGCGACAGGCCCGTCTGGGCCGCCGCCTACAATCGATGAACGCGTGCCCCAGTCGTATCTCGCAGTGCATAGATGACCAAGGCAGTCGAGGAGCGCGACCGGGTCGTGGTTCGCTTCGCCGGCGACTCCGGGGACGGGATGCAGCTGGCGGGCAGCAGGTTCACGGACGCGACAGCGATGCTCGGCAACGACCTCGCGACGCTCCCGAACTTCCCGGCGGAGATCAGGGCGCCGGCCGGGACCCTGGCGGGCGTATCGGCGTTCCAGATCCACTTCGCCTCGAGCGACATCCTGACGCCGGGAGATGCCCCGAACGTGCTGGTCGCGATGAACCCCGCGGCGCTGAAGGCGAACCTCCCCGAGCTCCAGCGGGGCGCGACGATCATCGTCAACGAGGACGCTTTCACCCGGCGCAACCTCGACAAGGCCGGATACGCGGAGAACCCGCTCGAGGATGGCTCGCTCGATTCCTATCGCGTGCACCGCATCCCGATGACCGCGATGACGACGCGAGCAGTCGAGGGCGTCGAGGGCGCATCAACTCGCGACGCCGGCCGCGCTAAGAACCTGTTCGCGCTCGGCGTCCTGTCGTGGCTCTACGGACGCCCCACGGACGTGACCCGGAACTGGATCGAGCACAAGTTCGCGCGTACGCCGGCGGTCCTGAAGGCTAACCTCGCCGCTTTCAATGCCGGGTGGGCGTTCGGCGAGACGACCGAGCTGCTCGACGTCCAGTACCACGTCAAGCCCGCGACCGACGCCCCGCCGGGCACGTACCGCAACGTCAACGGGACCACGGCACTCGCGCTCGGGCTGATTGCCGCGAGCGTGCGTAGCCGGCTCCCGCTGCTGCTCGCGAGCTACCCGATCACCCCGGCTTCGGAGCTGCTTCACGAGCTCTCGAGGCACGCGAGCTTTGGGGTTACGACGATCCAGGCCGAGGACGAGATTGCCGCCGCCGGGATGGCGCTCGGCGCCGCGTTCGGCGGCAGGCTTGGGGTCACCGCTACAAGCGGGCCAGGGATGGACCTGAAGGCCGAGACGATCGGCCTTGCGGTCGCGCTCGAGCTGCCGCTGATCGTGATCGACGTCCAGCGTGCCGGACCGTCCACCGGCATGCCTACCAAGACCGAGCAGTCGGACCTGCTGATGGCGCTCTACGGGCGTCACGGCGAATCGCCGCTGCCGGTGCTTGCGCCGAGCACCCCCGGGGGATGCTTCGACGCTGCGCTCGAAGCGGTAGGGATCGCGATCCGCTACCGGACGCCGGTGATCCTCCTGTCGGACACGTTCTTGGCCTCCTCTTCGGAGCCGTGGCGGATCCCGAATGTCGCAGACCTCCCACAGATCGACCCGCAGTTTTCCAGCCCCTCCGCAGAGCCGTTTCTGGCCTACGGGCGCGACGAGCATCTCGTCCGGCCGTGGGCGATTCCCGGAACCCCGGGCCTTCAGCACCGGATCGGCGGGCTCGAGAAGGAGTCGGGTACCGGCAACGTGTCCTACGACGGCGCCAACCACGAACAGATGACCGAGCTGCGGAGCGCGAAGGTGGCTGGAATCGTCCGCGACGTTCCGCCGCTGACGGTCGACTCCGAGCCCGACGCGACACTGCTGGTGCTGGGCTGGGGCTCGAGCGAGGGAGCGATTCGGGCGGGTGTCCAGCGCGCGCGCCGAGCGGGGCACCGGGTGGCCTGTGCGCACCTGCGCCACCTGAACCCGCTGCCGGCGAACACGGGCGACGTTCTGCGCTCGTTCGACCGGGTGCTCGTGCCCGAGATGAACACCGGCCAGCTCTCCCAGCTCCTGCGCGCGAGATATCTGGTGGACGTCGAGTCGTTCTGCAAGGTGCGAGGACAGCCGCTGTTTGCCGCCGAGATCGAGCAGGAGATCGCCGCGCGCCAGGGAGAGCGGACATGGGCGCGGTGACCGAAACCGCTGAACTGCTCACCAAGGCCGATTTCCAATCGGACCAGGAGACGCGCTGGTGCCCGGGCTGCGGGGACTACGCCGTGCTCGCCGCGGCCCAGCAGTTCATGCCGGAGCTGGGGATTGCACCGGAGCGGATCGTGTTCATCACCGGCATCGGTTGCGCGGGGCGATTCGCCTACTACATGAACACCTACGGGATGCACGGGATCCACGGGCGAGCGTTGACGCTCGCGACGGGCCTGGCGTCATCGCGCGATGACCTGTCGATCTGGGTCGTGACGGGCGACGGGGATGCCCTGTCGATCGGCGGCAATCACCTCATCCATGCGCTTCGCCGGAACGTCCCGGTCAAGATCCTTCTGTTCAATAACCAGATCTACGGCCTCACCAAGGGGCAGGCGTCCCCGACCTCGGAGCTCGGCAAAATCACCAAGTCAACGCCGTTCGGCGTCGCGGACCATCCGTTCAACCCGGTCGCTCTGGCGCTCGGAGCGGAGGCCACGTTCGTGGCCAGGACGATCGATCGTGATCGCCGGCATCTCACCGACGTTCTCCGGGCGGCCGCCGCGCACGAGGGCGCTGCGCTCGTCGAGATCTACCAGAACTGTCCGGTGTTCAACGACGGCGCGTTTGCGGCGCTGACCGAGAAGGACACTCGGGAGGCTAACCAGATCCGTCTCGAGGCCGGGAAGCCGATCCGCTTTGGCGCAGACGCGGAGTACGGCGTCGCCCGGGGTCGCCACGGAGGGCTCGAGATCGTCGAGGTCGCGGCCGTCGGCGAGGATTCGCTGATCGTTCACGATCCCGCGCGCGACGACGCAGGGCTTGCATTCTCCCTCGCCCGGCTGGCCCAGGACCCGAGCGGCCCCACGCCGATCGGGATCTTTCGCTCGGTGGCGCGTCCGGTATTCGGGCGACCGTCCCGGGTGCGCCGCGAGCCGGCGGGCGACGGCGAGCTGGCGGAGCTCCTCGCGAGCGGCGACACCTGGACCGTGGCCTGAGGCGCGAGCGGCGCTACGCGTCGGCGACGTAACCGCCGACGGGTTCCGGCGGCGTCAAGCGTCGGCGACGTAACCGTCGGCGGGTTCCAGCGGCAGCCCCGCCGCAACCCAGTCGAGCAGGCCGCCGGCGAGGTTGTGCGCGTCGTAGCCCGCGCCGCGGAACGCCTGGGCCGCCATCCCGGAGCGTGCCCCGCTCCGGCAGTAGAACACGATCGCGGCGTCTCGCGGCATCTCCGGAGCGCGCTCAGCGAGCTCGCTCAGCTCGATGTGGATGTCGCCCGTGATTCGCCCTGCCTCGTGCTCGTGCGCCTGGCGCACGTCGACCAGCTCGATCCCGCCGCGCGCAAGCAGCTCGGCGACCTGCGTCGGGCTGAGGTCTGGCTCCATGTCACCGAATCTAGATGATTACTTCCGGTACCCGCGTCCGCCTGCGCGCGTCTCGGGCACCGGCCGCCACGCGCACCGACGCGCCGGCTGCGACTCCTGCCGCTGCGCTCCATAACAACACCCATGACATCGATCTTGCAGGTGTTGTAGGCTCACGTGCCGAAATAGAGCCCAGCCGAATCTCCGCGCGCCGAGGCGTCCGGAGAACGGGGGAACCCTTTGGAGCCGAGTGGCTTCTGGGGCGAATCGCCGGAATTCCGGCGTAGCGCGACTCTTTCAGCGCGAGCCCGACAGCTAACCCCGTAGGCACAGGAGAGAGAAGGGGATCAGTTGTCGCATCCACGTGTCGCCCACGCCGCCCGATCGGCGCTCGCTACCGCGCTCGCTACCGCGCTCGCGGGGACGCTGCTCGTAGCAGTTCCGGCAGCGGCCTCGACGCGGCACCGCCAAGCTCATCACCACGCCCACCACGCCGCCGGCGGATCCGGAGGCTCGGGTGGTTCCGGCGGGGTCGGGCTGTCCGGCGGTGATACGCAGTCGGGCAAGACGACACGGAAGAAATCCGGATCCGCGCCCACGCTTCCCGGGGATTCCCGGCACCTCGGCGACCGCGTCCTGCGCCCCGGGATGAGCGGCCATGACGTGCGGGTCCTCCAGGATTACCTCACGATCGCCGGCTTTCCGGTGGCGATCGACGGCGGCTTCGGCCCCCAGACCCAGCAGGAGGTGAAGGCTTTCCAGACCGCTCACCAGCTGAAGCCAAACGGAATCGTCACGGTCCCGGTCGAGCAGCTGTTGCGCGCAGTGGTTGCCCAGGTCGATTCGATTCCACCTGTCGGCAAGACGCGGATCAACGCCGACGGCACCGCCACGGCGCCGGCCGGTGCGCCCGCGATCGTCAAGAAGATCGTCGCCACGGCTAACCGGATCATCGACAAGCCCTATGCCTACGGGGGCGGCCACGGCACCTGGAACGACTCCGCCTACGACTGCTCGGGCGCCGTCAGCTACGCCCTTCACGGTGCCGGCCTGCTGCCTGCCCCGGAGGATTCGACCGGGCTCGAGTCCTACGGCAGCCCAGGGCACGGCCGCTGGGTGACCGTCTACGCAAACTCGGGACATACCTGGATCGTTGTGGGCGGGAGAGCATTCGACACCGCCGGCTACTCCGGTCCGAACATTCCGGCAGGAAGCGGGCCCCGCTGGCGCTCGGACCCACTCGCGAACCTCAACGACGGCACCGGTGGCTACGTGGTCCGTCACCCGGCCGGCCTCTAGAGAACACACCAGGCGTAGGATCAGCGGGGCATGTCCGCGCTCGCTGACCTGTACACGGTTCCCCAGGAGTACCTGGACTTCCGCGACACGATCCGGCAGATCACGCAGGAGCGGATCGCGCCACGGGCGGCCGAGATCGACGAGAAGGCCGAGTACCCCCACGACCTCCGGGAGCTGCTCGCCGAGCACGACATCCTGGGGCTGCCGTTCGAAGCTGAGCACGGTGGCACAGGCACCGGCACGCTGATGCTCGCGATCGCGACCGAGGAGATCGCCAAGGCGTGTGCCTCGACCGCGCTGATCCTGATGATCCAGGATCTCGGGACCCTCCCGATCAAGCTGTTCGGCTCAGAGCAGCTGAAGGCTTCGATCCTCCCGCGGTGTGCTTCCGGCGAATGGTCTCCGGCATTCGCCCTGTCCGAGCCCGACGCGGGATCCGATCCTGGGGGCATGCGCACCCGTGCCACCCGCGAGGGCAACGAATGGGTGGTCGAGGGAACCAAGAACTGGATCACCAATCTCGGCATCGCGGACTTCTACGTAGTGTTCGCGGTGACCGATCCGTCGGTGGGTCACTCGCGCGGCATCACCGCGTTCGTCGTCGAGGCCGATCGCCCCGGGTTCAGCGTCGGAAAGCTCGAACACAAGCTCGGTATCCGCGGCTCGCCCACGGGCCAGCCGATCTTCGAGGGCGTTCGCGTGCCCGATGAGAACGTGATCGGGGAGGTGGGCCAGGGATTCAAGGTCGCGATGGCGACCCTCGACCGCTCGCGCCTCGGCGTGGCGGCACAGGCACTCGGGATTGCCCAGGGAGCGACCGACTATGCCGCAGCCTATGCCCGCGAGCGCAAGCAGTTCGGCCGGCCGATCAACTCGTTCCAGGCAATCCAGTTCAAGCTTGCCGACATGGAGACGCAGTGCGCAGCCGGGCGCGAGCTCCTCTACCAGGCGTGTGCGAAAGTCGACCGCGGCGAGCCCGGCCTCGGCAAGTACTCGGCGATGGCGAAGCTGTTCTGCTCCGACGTCGCGATGGCGGTGACGGTCGAGGCGATCCAGGTGCTCGGGGGCTACGGCTACGTCAAGGAATATCCGGTCGAGCGGATGATGCGCGACGCGAAGATCACCCAGATCTACGAAGGCACCAACGAGATCCAGCGGCTTGTGATCGCGCGTACCCTCCAGTAGAGAATGTCCCCGTCACCTCCGAGTTCGCGCAGGGTCCTTCTCTGTGCGCTGGCCTCGCTGACGATCGGCGTGGGTGTGGTGAGCCTGTTCGGCGGGTTCAGCGAGTCGCTGCCGGTGAAGCTGCTGCAGGGAGTGGCGGTGTTGGCAGCGGGGGCGCTGATCATGGGCGGGGCGACGGTGCTCGTGCTGGTCAAGCTTGCGGGATGGCGCGATCCCGAGTCGGAGGTTGACTTCGAGGCGATCGTGCAGCGCGCCGAGCGCATGGCACGCGAGGACGCGGACGGCTACGAGCCGCCCGAGGACCTCTTCGACCCCGCTGAAGAGGAGGACTTCAGGCTCCTCGTCCGGAGTGCCATCGACCAGCTTCCGCTCGAGTTCCACCGGGCGCTCGAGCACGTTGCGGTGGTGGTCTCGGACGGCGGACGCAGCCACCGGGCCTACGGCCTGTACCAGGGCGACACGGTCGCGCGCGACTACTTCCACGACCGGATCCTGATCTTCCGGGACACGCTCACGCGTGACTTCGGGCATGACCCGGAGCTCCTGAAAGCGCAGGTCACGCGCACGCTGCGCCACGAGTTGGCCCACCATCTGGGCTGGGACGAGAAGGGCGTGCGAGGATTGGGTTTGTGACTATGGGGCCCCCATGCGGGGGCCCTGTGGTGTTGCCCGGGGATGACTCAGGCCTGAAGCGGTAACTGTTGACGCGATCCGGACGCCGATAGGGCGTGCCGGAAGAGGCTCTCTGAAGAGCGTCCGGGCGGATGACCTGGCGGCGATCCCGCTGCGGGAGCTTGTGCGGCGGAACCCTGCTGTCGACTTCTCCGAGACCGTCGACGTGCCGATGGGCGCCGCTTCGGGATCGCCGAGCAGGGCTATAACGTCGGGCGGAACGCCACGCTGCTCGCCGGGATCGACCACCACGTCCCGGCCTGACGGTCAACCGCTTCTGCGCCTCCTCGCTCCAGACGCTCCGGATGGCTGCGCCGGTGCCCGTTCCCGCTCATCGCGACGTCGATAACGAGGGCAACTCGCTCGAGGTGCCCGCCGCGATTGTCAGCCGCGACGACGGGCCGCGGCCGGGGACGACGATGGAAGTGTTGGGGCAGCTGAAGCCCGCGTTCCGTCCGGACGGGACCGTCACAGCCGGTAACTCGTGCCCTATGAATGACGGGGCGGCGGCGGTGCTGGTGATGTCGGATGCGAAGGCGGCTCGGCTCGGTCTCACGCCGCTCGCGCGTGTGGTGGCTTCGACCGTCGCGGCGGTGTGCCCGGAGATCATGGGCCTCGGCCCGAGTCCGGCGATCCAGGCGCTGCTGCGGGTGACCGGGATGACGATTTCGGACATCGACATCGTCGAGATCAACGAGTCGTTCGCCGCCCAGATCGACCCGTGCCGCGAGGAGCTGGGGATCCCGGTCGAGAAGCTGAACCCGTTCGGCGGGGCGATCGCGCTCGGTCACCCGTTCGGGGTGACCGGCGGGCGGATCATGACCACCCTGCTGGGCGGCCTGCGGACGCTCGACGGCACCTACGGGATCGAGTCGATGTGCGTCGCCGGCGGGATGGGCCAGGCGATGCTGATCGAGCGCCTCTCCTGACGGGGGTGAAATGGCCGTGTGATCGATCTGTCCCAATAGTGGGAACGG
>JALYZY010000137.1 GCA_030948665.1 Actinomycetota bacterium
GCTATTCCCACTCGATCGTGCCTGGGGGCTTGCTGGTGATGTCGAGCACCACCCTCCCCACCTGCCTGATCTCGCCAGTCATCCGCGACGCGATCCGCTCGAGCAGGTCGTAGGGGAGCCGCGCCCAGTCCGCGGTCATCGCGTCGTCGCTCGTCACCGCGCGGATCGCAATCACATGCCCGTAGGTGCGCGTGTCGCCCTGCACCCCGACTGCCCTGATGTCAGGCAGCACACAGAAGGATTGCCAGAGCTCACGGTAGAGGCCGGCCTGGCGAATCTCCTCCTGGAGGATCGCGTCGGCCTCCCTGAGGATCTCCAGGCGCTCACGCGTCGCCTCGCCGCCGACGATCCGGATCGCCAGGCCAGGACCTGGGAACGGCTGGCGCCACACGAGCCGCTCGGGAAGCCCGAGCTCGGCTCCGACCGCGCGGACCTCGTCCTTGAACAATGTCCGCAGCGGCTCCACCAGCTCGAACTCGAGATCGTCGGGGAGCCCGCCGACGTTGTGGTGTGACTTGATCGTGGCGGTTCCCGTGCCGCCGCCTGACTCGATCACGTCGGAGTAGAGGGTGCCCTGGACCAGGAAGGCGACGTCCTCCAGCTTGGCCGCCTCCTCCTCGAACACGCGGATGAACTCCGCGCCGATCAGCTTGCGCTTGAGCTCGGGGTCGCTGACTCCCTTCAGCCGGCCGAGGAACCGTTCGCTGGCGTCAACCGCCACAAGCGGGACGTGGAAGTGGTCTCGGAACGCCGCGGTCACTTGCGGGGCCTCGTTCTTTCGCATCAGTCCGTGGTCGACGAACACGCAGGTCAGCCGGTCGCCGATCGCACGATGCACGAGCAGCGCCGCGACGCTCGAGTCGACCCCGCCGGAGAGGCCGCAGATCGCCCGTCCGTCGCCGACCTGAGAGCGGATTCGCTCGATCTGCTCGTCGATCACCGAGCTCGGGCTCCACGATCGCTCGCATTCGCACACGTCCTCGAGGAAGTTCGTCAGAACCTGCTGGCCGTAGGGAGTGTGGACCACCTCCGGGTGGAACTGGATGCCATAGATGCCCCGCTCAGCCGACTCGAACGCGGCCACCGGCGAGGAGGTAGACGCGGCAAGCGCGGTGAACCCCGGCGGCGGAGCGAACACCGTGTCCCGGTGCGACATCCAGCAGCTCTGCTCGGGCGGCGTCCCCGCAAGCAGCCTCCCGGGACTGTGGACGGTCAGCTCCGAGCGGCCGAACTCGCCGACCTCGGCGTGCTGAACGTCGCCGCCGAGCTCCAGCGCGAGCAGCTGCATCCCGTAACAGATCCCGAGCACGGGTATGCCGAGCTCGAGCAGCTCTCGCTGCAGCGCGGGCGCGCCCTCCTCGTGGACAGAAGCCGGACCGCCCGACAGGATCACGCCCTTCGGCCGGCGGCGAAGGACCTCGGCAACGTCAACGTGATGAGGGAGCAGCTCTGAGAACACGCCGCATTCGCGCACCCGGCGCGCGATCAGCTGCGAGTACTGGCCGCCGAAGTCGAGCACCACCACTTCTTCTGTGACAGCGGCGCGCATGCGCGCCGCTGCCGGCTGCGCACGCGCAGCCGGAGCCGAGCCGCGTGCGGCTCGGCTTACGACATCAGTCGACACCGACCGCCGTGGCCGCCGGCCTGGCACCCATCCCCACGCCCTGCTCGCGCTGGAGATGCTTGCCTTCGGTCTGCAGCGCTGGGGCCACCATCAGCTCTGCGCGGTTGAACTCTGCGATGTCGCGGTAGCCGCAGGTCGCCATCGACGTCCGCAGGCCGCCCATCAGATTGAAGGTGCCGTCGTTCTCGCGCGCCGGTCCCCGGATGATCTCCTCCAGGGTCCCGTTCTGGGTCGTCGCCACCCGGGTCCCTCGGGGGAGGGTCGGGTGGAACGTGGCCATGCCCCAGTTGAACCCACGGCCAGGTACCTCGTACGCGCGCGCAAGTGAGGAGCCGAGCATCACGGCATCGGCACCGCAAGCGATCGCTTTGGCGATATCTCCGCCGTTGCGCATGCCGCCGTCGGCGATCACCTTGACGTAATCCCCGGTCTCGAGCATGTGCTGGGACCGCGCCGCAGCGACGTCAGCGATCGCCGTCGCCTGCGGCACGCCAATGCCGAGCACCCCGCGAGTGGTGCAGATCGCGCCCGGGCCGACGCCCACAAGCACCCCCGCGGCGCCTGTGCGCATCAAGTGAAGGCCCGTGTGGTAGGAAGCACAGCCGCCCACCACCACCGGGGTGGGCGCGAGCTCACGGATGAACTCCTTCAGGTTCAGCGGCGGTCGCGTCTCGTCGCGCGAGACGTGCTCAGCGGAGACGACCGTCCCCTGGATAACCAGCACGTCGAGCCCCGCCTCGAGCGCCAGCTCATAGTGGGCACGCACTCGCTGCGGGGTCAGGGAGGCGGCGGCAACGACGCCCTGGTCCTTGATCTCCCGGATCCGGCGGGCGATCAGCTCCGGCTTGACCGGCTCGCGATAGATGTCCTGCATCTCCCGGGTCGCGATGTCCCGGGAATAGCTCGCGATCCGCTCGAGCTGGGTCTCGGCGTCCTCGTAGCGGCAGAAAATCCCCTCGAGGTTGAGGACCGCAAGGCCACCGAGCTTGCCGATGATCCCGGCAGTCTCCGGTGAGACCACCCCGTCGAGCGCGGACGCCAATAACGGGAGCTCGAAGCGGTAGGGGCCGAGCGTCCAGCTGATGTCGATGTCGTCCGGATCGCGAGTCCGGCGGGAAGGGACGATCGCGATGTCGTCGAAACCGTAAGCTCGGCGGGCCTTCTTTCCGCGACCGATCTCTACTTCCATTCCGGAAGCCTAGGGGTTGGATCGGACGATAAAGAGGACGATGCCGGCGCCACCGTCCCGGCGATGCTAGCAGCGGGCAAACGGGCGCGTTCGCGCTTCAGCCGATCTCCGCGGCGACTCCCAGCCGCTCGGCCTCGACCTCGCCCATCAGCCGCTCGACCTTGCTGGGATCGATCAATCCCGCGCCGAAATGTTGGGTCGATTCGGCCCCGCACGCGACCCCGTGGCGAAGACAGTCGACCGGCGAGCGGCCGGCGTAGCGGGCGGCGATATAGCCGGCCAGGAACGCGTCGCCAGAGCCGATCCGAGACCGTGGCTCCTGCTCTTGCACGCGGACCCGGTAGACAGCTGGACCGCCGATCTCGAGCACCTGCGCGTAACAGCCGTCTGTGACGGTCATGATCGCCTCCGAGGCTCCGAGCCGGGTGATCTCCGCGACCGCCTGCGCCCGATCCTCGACGTCGTTGAACTCGTGTCCGACGAGCTCCTCGGCCTCGATCTCGTTCGGCGAGACGACCGCCGGCTCCGCCCGGACCGCGAATCGCAACGGGTCTCCCTCGGTATCGACCACGGTCAGCGGACCGAGCCGCTTGACCTCGCGGATCAGGCTCGCGTAGACATCGGCCGGGATGCCGCGAGGCAGGCTTCCCGCGAACACGCAGATGCTCGCTCCCTTGGCCAGGTAAAGGAGCTTCTCGCGGAACAGCTCAAACTCGATCGCCGACACCGACGGGCCGCGCTCGTTGATCTCCGTGTGCATCCCGGTGGTCGGATCCTGAACCGCCGTGTTGGTCCGGGACTCCTCGCGAATCCGCACGAACGCGTTGAGGATCGCCTCGTCGTTGAGCGCCTCCACGATCCGGGTGCCGGTGGCGCCGCCCGCGAGGCCGGTGGCGATCACCGGTTGCCCGAGCCGCTTGATCGCACGGGCGATGTTGACGCCCTTTCCGCCCGGCATCGTGGTCTGATCGACCGTGCGGTGCCGGCGACCGGGAGTGAAATTCGGCACCTCGAGGGTCTTGTCGAGAGCCGCATTCAGGGTGACGGTGATGATCATGGTCAGGCGGCGTGCACCGCTCTTGCCATGCTCCGATGCCGCCAGAGCAGAACCCCCCCGAACGCGGCACAGAGCAGCAAGCCGGCCGCGAGTAGCGTAACCGGTCGCAGGATGTAGTCGCCGGCGATTGTCGGTGCGCTGACGGCGGGCAACGCGTGTCGCAGCAGCAGCGGGATCGTGGCCAAGGTCCGCCCGTCGGCGAGGACGTACACCGTGCCGACCCGGGCCCCGGCCGCGATCGGTCCCACCAGCTGCGACGGGACGCTCACGCGAAGGTGGATGCGGGTCGCGCGGGCGAACACGCTCTTGTACGTTCGCGCCGCCACCACGATCGCATGCCCCGACTGGTAGCGGACCGCCGGCCGAGCCAGCACCATGCCGCGCTGCACCGGGGTCACCCGATGAAAGTTGGCAAAGCCCCAGTTGAGCAGCGCCAGCGTGTTGGAATCTCGGGTCGACTCGCTGCTAGTGCCGAGGACGGCACTGATCAGCGTCATGCCGCCCTGTGTGCCCGAACCGACCAGGACATAACCCGCATCGAGCGTGTGGCCGGTCTTGACGCCATTGATCCACGGAACGCGTCCGACGAGATAGTTGCGGTTGACGACGAAGCGGACCGGGCCGGTGTGGAGCGGCGACGCGGGTAGCGCGACGACCCCTCTGAAGAACGGCTGCGTCTGCAGCACGTACCGCGCCAGCATCACGAGGTTCGAGGCGCTCGAGTAGTTGCCGGGCGTGTCCAGGCCGATCGGCGTCGAGTAGTGAGTGTGGTCGAGGTGGAGCTCCCGCGCCCGCACGTTCATCATCCCCACGAAGTAGCCGATCGAATGGCGGCCCACGTTATAGGCGAGGTCCTCGGCGGCGTCATCGGCGCTCGGGAGAAGCATCGCGATCAGCAGGTCGTGGACACTCATCAGCTCTCCCGGGCGCAGCCCGATCTGCGAGTCAGCCGGCGCTGGGACGTAGTTGTTCTGGACGAACTCGACCCCGAGCCGGTGAATGTGCTCGAGCGTCAGCAGTGCGGTCATCAGCTTTGTGGTGCTGGCGATCGGAAGCTCCCGGTACGGGTTCAGGCCATAGAGCTGCTGCCCGGTGCTCTCCTCGATCAGCGTTGCGGCACCGGCACCGAGCTGCGGTGGCGCCGGGGCGGTTGCGGACGCGGGTCGCAACCCAACGCTGCTGTGTGCGGCGGCTGCAGACGCCGCCGGCAAGGCCAGGGATGCCGCGAGGAGCATCGCCGAGCTCACGATCCCATGGCGGATCGCGCTGCGGATCACGTCACTTTCGGAGCTTGAGCCGCTGGCCGCTCTGCAGCGCCGCGGGGTTGACGCCCGGGTTCAGCGACTCCAGCGTCGACAGTCGCACGCCGGTCTTGGACGAGATCACCGTGAGGCTGTCCCCGGATCGGACGGTGTAGAACCGTGCTTTGGAAAACTCGCGATGGGCAACCGCGGGACTCACGACCGCAGGGACGGACACCGCCGAGGTGGACTTGGTCGCCAGGCCTTGGTGCACGATCATGTAGCTGGCGACGATCGTCGCTATGAGCGCGATCGGAGCCAGATAGCGCGCCGGATTCCTAGCGCCCATGGCACGCGCGATCATACCCGGCTCCTGGCGCGAACAGCATCATTGGGCCAGGCGCCACGTCATGTCCCGGATCCGAGCGGCCTCCGCCGCGGCGGCCGCGGCCGGGTCGCCGCCGAGGAGCTCGTGCGCGAGCACCAGTCCCCGCGAGACGGTCACCAGCGCCGCGGCGGGCCCGGGCGCAAACGCCGGGGCGAGGTCCTCCACGCGTCCCCCCTGGGCGCCGACGCCGGGCAGCAGCAGGATCGCGGCCGGCATCCGGTCCCTGAGATCGCGAAGTCGTTCCGGTGCTGTGGCGCCCACTACCGCCCCGACGTCCGCGAGGCCCGCTGCGCCAACCCCGTCCCCCCCGAGGGTGCTGACTACTGCAGCCAGCCGCTGCGCGACGGTTCCACCATCGCGAAGCGCGAGCTCCTGGAGGTCGGCGGCACCCGGGTTCGAGGTCCGCACGAGCACGAAGATCCCACCGCCGTGCTCGCGGGCGCCGGCCACCAGGGGAAGCAGCGAATCGAGCCCGAGCAATGGATTGGCGGTGATCGCATCGACGCCGAGGCCCCGGACCGGGCCGTAGGCGGTCTGTGTCTCGCCGAAGAACGCCTGGGCGTATGCGCTCGCGGAGACGTCGATGTCCCCCCGCTTGGCGTCGGCGATCACGAGTAGGCCCGCGTTGCCCGCCCGAGTCGAGACCTCGCGAAGCGCCTCCCAACCGGGGCCGCCGAGCCGCTCGAAGCACGCCACTTGCAGCTTCACGGCAACGCACTGCTCGCCTGCGGCCTCGATCGCGAGACCGCAGTGGATCCGCACAGCTGTTGCGGCACGCTCGGCGGACGTCGCGGCGGCATCGAGCCCCGCCTGCTCCGTCAGCTCGAGTGCCCGCGGCCATAGCCGGACCGGATCGGGATCGAGCCCGAGCACAAGCTGGCTGCGCCGGCTGGCGACGCGCGCGGCGACCAGATCTCCGAAGCCATCAGCCGGTGCAGGCGCTGCTGCGGTCACGGCTGATCGCGCCCGTGACCGCAGCAGCGCCCCGCAACTGATGTCTCCCTCCGCGGCGGTGCTACTTGACCGCTTTCTTGAGCCCGGCCCCCGCGGTGAACTTCGGGACCTTCGAGGCCTTGATCCGGATCTTTTCGCCGGTCGCCGGGTTGCGGCCGTCACGGGCGCTCCGGTTCGAGACGCTGAACTTGCCAAAGCCGGAGAAGCTCACGTCGCTGCCGCGCCGCAGCGCATCCTCGACCGTATCCAGGAAAGCGTCAACTGCCTCCTGGGCATCCTTCCGACTCAACCCGGCGCGATCCGCAACCTGGTCGACGAACTCTGACTTAGTCACATGCCCTCCTTCTCGTAATGGGAGATTGGCGAAACTAACAGCGGCCGCAGACGGTATGACGGCACGGACGCGCTTCAGTGGCGTCAATTCTTGCCATAAGCGCATGGTTGCGTCCGACCTGTGGGCGCTCAAATTACGGAAATTGGGGATTTTCTTCGTGCTCCGGAGGTGCGCCGCGCGCCGCCCGGACCGGTTGCCGGACGGCAGCGGGCCTATGGCGTGACAGTGTCCGACGGCGCCGGACGCCAGAATACGAGCGTGAACCTCGGCCGCGTCGCATGGCTCGTCACCGTTGTCGCGTGCCTGCTGGCCGTCCTGATCCTCGCGCTCGAGGGCTACATCGGGTATGCGGCGGTGACGCTCGCCGTCGCGATATCAGCCGGCTTCAACTTGGTGTAGACGAAGGACCCGGCCCGCCCGGCGGATCGGATGCCTCCCGCACCGGAGCGACGGTGTCAGTGCCCTCAAGCGGAACACTTATCTCCTGCCCGGGCCGGACCCGGTCCTGCGGCTCGAGATGGATCAGGACATCGACGTCGCGCAGATTGGCGCCGATCTTCGAGCTCGTGCGCAGTCCGGTGCGCCTCCTCCAGCGAGGTACCCGCCCGGAACTGGACATGAAGATCGACGTACCGGCGCGAGCCCGCCCGGCGCGTTCGCAGCTCGTGATAGCCGACGACCCCGCGCGGACCCAGCTCCTCGACCGCGCGGCGGATCGCAGCGACCTCATCCGCGGGCAGCGCCTCGTCGACCAGCACCCGGCCCGAGCCGGCCAGAAGCCTCACCCCCGTGACAACGATTCCAGCCGCGATTGTGAGCGCGACGGCCGCGTCGATCCACTGCTGGCCCGTGAGCGCCACCAGCACGAGTCCGACCAGGACCCCGCCGGAGGTCATCGCGTCGGTCCGCAGATGGGCGGCATCCGCCGCGAGCGCGGGGGAATCGGTCAGCTGCGCGTTTTCGGCGATCACTCCGGAGACCACGATGTTGACGGCCATCGAGACGCCGGCGACGGCGATCCCAAGACCCACGATCCGCACCTGCCCACCACGGACGAGGTGCCGGATCGCCTCGAAGGCGATCGCCGAGGAGCCGACCAGGATCAGGACCCCCTCGATCGCCGCGGACAGGTTCTCGATCTTCTCGTGCCCGTAACGATGGCTCTCGTCCGCGGGCTCACCGGCCTTGCGGACCGAGAACAGAGCGACCATCGATGCGACCAGGTCAATGCTCGAATGGACGGCCTCGGTCAGGATCGCCACCGAACCCGTCAGCGTCCCGGCGACCACCTTTAGGAGGATCAGCGCCGAGTTCGAGATCACCGACAGCGCCGCGGCCCTGACCTTTTTCGCCGCGCCGGGCTCCGGGGCGCCCGCTCCGGCGCTCGCCTGCACTTCCCCCCGCGGCGCTCCCGCCGCGTCCGGTCTCAGCTCTGAAGCCATCCCGTCAGCGCTCTGACCGCGCGGCCACGGTGGCTGATCGCGTCCTTCTCCTGATCGGTCAGCTCGGCCATGGTCCGGTCGTCTGGGACGTCGTCAGGGACAAACGCCGGGTCGTATCCGAACCCGCCTTCGCCGCGCGGGCTCGCGGTCAGTCGCCCTGTGCACTGCCCATTGAACAGCCGCTCCGTTCCGCTCGCCGGGTCGACGTAGGCCAGCGCGCATACGTATCTGAGGGGGCTTTCCGGGGGTGCTTGGCGTAGAAGCTTTTGGAGGTTGTCTTCGTCGCTTGCGCCGGCCCCGGCGTAGCGAGCGGAGCGAACCCCGGGCGCGCCGCCGAGTGCGCGCGCCTCGATCCCCGAGTCATCGGCGATCGCGGGCCTGCCGGTGGCTGCCGCGGCGGTGCGCGCCTTCGGCAGCGCGTTCTCCTCGAACGTCGCTCCGTCTTCGGGGGGAAGCTGTACGTCGGCGGGAAGCGGCTCGATCGTGATCCCCGCGGGCTCGAGCAGGCGGGCGAACTCGCGCAGCTTGTGGGGGTTCCGGGTGGCGAGCACGAGCGAGTGGGTCGCCATCGTTGGTCCCTCACCCCGTGGCCCGGGCGACGGCCTCCTCCTGGCACGCGCGCAGCTCGGTGATGCCGTCGGCGGCGAGCGCCAGCAGGTCATCTAGATGCGCCTTCGACAATGGAGTCCGCTCAGCTGTGGCCTGGACCTCGACCAGCCCTCCATCGCCTGTCATCACGACGTTGGCGTCGACCTCTGCGGCGGAGTCCTCGACATAGTCCAGGTCGAGGACAGGGAGTCCGTCGACGATCCCGCACGAAACCGCGGCCACGCTCCCGCTGAGCGGAGTGCGCTCGAGCTTGCCATCGCTGATCAGCCGCTCGCAGGCGATCCGAAGCGCCACGAATCCGCCGGTGATTGAGGCGCAGCGAGTGCCTCCATCTGCCTGCAGCACGTCGCAGTCGATGTAGATCGTTCGCTCGCCGAGGGCCGAGAAATCGATCACGCCACGGAGTGAGCGGCCGATCAGCCGCTGAATCTCGACCGTGCGCCCGTCGGGGCGTCCCTTGCTGACGTCGCGCTGCTTGCGCTCGCCGGTGGACGCGGGGAGCATTCCGTACTCGGCCGTGACCCACCCCCGTCCGGAGCCCGCAAGCCACCGCGGGACGCCCTCCTGCACTGATGCTGTGCAGATCACGCGCGTCTCGCCGAGCGAGATCAGCGCCGAGCCGGTGGCGGTCCGGACGAACCCGGGTTCGATCGTTGTCGGCCGTAGATCGCCTGGCTTTCGCCCGTAGCTGCGCCCGGCGACGGCGACGTTCACGGCATCGGTCACATCCCGGATGGTGCCAGAGGCATGCGCCGGGCGGTACGCGGGTCGTGTGCGAGCACACCCGGATACGCTCGGAGCCCAATGCGCGCGTTGATCGTGACGAGCCTGTATCCGACGCCCGAGCGCCCCGCACTGGGGAGCTTTGTGCGCGATCAGGTGGAGGCACTGAGGCGGATCGGCTCCGCCGAGATCGACGTGTTCTCGTTCGCACCCGGGGATCCCGGTCGCTACGTGAAGGCGGCCGAGGACCTGCGACGCCGCCACCGCCGGGACCGCTTTGACATCGTTCACTCGCACTTCGGGCTGAGCGCGTGGCCGGCGCTCGCGGCGCACGGCAGGAAGCGTGTCGTCACGCTGCACGGCACCGACCTCGAGCATCCACGCTCCCGCGTGATCACGCTGACGGCACTTCGGTTCCAGGACCTGGTCGCCCCGGTCTCGGGGGCGCTCGCCCGCACGCTGCCGGCGTGGATGCCCGGCGGCCCAACCGCCGTGCTTCCGTGCGGAGTCAACCTCGAGCGGTTTCACCCGATCCCGCGCGCACGGGCACGCGCAGAGCTCGGGCTGGAGGCAGATCGGCCCTACCTGCTGTTCCCTTCTGACCCCCGCCGGCCCGAGAAGCGATATGACCTCGCTCAGACGCTGGCGGATGCCGCGGGTGTGCGACTGCTGGCGCTTGAATCTGTCATCCCCGAACAGGTGCCGCTTTGGGTCAATGCGTGCAATGCGGTGCTCGTGCCCTCAGAGCGAGAGGGGTTCGGCCTCGCGGCGCTCGAGGCGCTGGCCTGCGACGTGCCGGTGCTGGCCACGCCCGTGGGGATCGCCCCGACGGCACTGGCCGGGGTCCCGGGAACGCTGTGCGCTGAGTTCGATCGCGACCGCTGGCTAGCGGCGCTCGCCCCTCATCTGGCGGCGGAGGACCCTCGCGTCGACGGCCGCGCCCACGCCGAGGCGTTTTCCGCGCCGCGCATGGCAGCGCGCGTGCTCGCCGCCTGGCAGTCCCTGCTCTCGACCTAGGAATGGCGATTTGGTGGCATATAGGCCCTACCACAGCGCCATTCCTCAGTCATCGGAGAGTCGGCCACGAGCGTGCCAGTCGCGCCCGGGCGACCTGAGCCACCGGAGCCGGAGGACCTTCGGCTACCGAGGCCACCGGCGCCCGCAGCGCCTCGAGCGTCGCCGCTACCGAGCGAGCGAGCGCGCCCAACGCGTAGCCACCTTCCAGCACCGCGCCGAGCGGGGCAGCAATCTGCTCTGAGACCCCCCGCAGGGATCGCGTCATCGCCGCAAAGCCCGCCTCTGTGACCTCGCAGCCGGCGAGTGGGTCCTCTCGGTGGGCGTCGTATCCCGCAGAAATCAGCAGCAGTTGCGGCGCGAACGCGACCGCAAGTGGCACCACGACGTGATCGACGAGCGAGCAGAACTCCTCGTCCCCCGACCCTGGGCTGACGGGAAGGTTGACCGTGAAACCCTTCCCTGGTCCGCTCCCGACGTCCGAGGTCGCGCCCGTCCCCGGGTAAAGCGGCGACTGGTGGATCGAGACGAACAGCACCCGATCGCTCTCTTGGAAGATGTCGTTGGTGCCGTTGCCGTGGTGGACGTCCCAGTCGACGATCATCACCCTCGAGAGACGCCCGAGCGCATGGGCCGCAGCGACTGCGACGCTGTTGAACAGGCAGAACCCCATCGGCCTCGACACCGTCGCGTGGTGTCCGGGCGGCCGGTGGATGCTGAACCCCGTCGTCGCCTCGCCATCGAGCAGCATGTCGACCAGCCGCACCGCTCCGCCGGCGCCGTGGAGCGCCGCCGCGAATGAGCCGCTGCTGACGACTGTGTCAAGATCGAGGTTGCCGCCTCCGGCCTCGCAGAAGCGCTCGATCGCTGCGACGTAGGACTCGGGGTGGACCGCGGTCAGGATCTCGCGGGCGACCGGTGGCGAACTGAGGCGCTCGAAACCGAGCCATTCGAGGCGCTCGAGCTCCCGGTCGATCGCGACGATCCGCGCCGGCTGCTCGGGATGACCCCCGGTCAGGTGATCGAGGGAAGAGGGATGCTCCAGCAGCACGGCCGTCATGGCCCGGTACCGTACTTCGCCATCTTGGCTCGCGACGCTCAGGAGGGGGTGGCACGGATGGCCCATGCCGGGGCGGCGCTGACAGCCCAGGTCGGGGTGGTCGGCGCCGGCGCCGCCGGCCTGTACACGGCGCTGTGCGCGTCCAGGGCGGGCGCGAGCGTGATCCTCGTCTCGGCCACCCCCCTTGCAGGCTCCTCGAGTTACTGGGCCCAGGGCGGCCTCGCCGCAGCGGTCTCGGCGCAGGACAGCCCGGAGCTGCATCTGCGCGACACGGTCGCCGCCGGCCGCGGCGCGGTCCGCTCGTCGGCGGCGCGGGTGCTCTGCGATGAGGCTCCCGCGGTGGTGGCAAGTCTCCAAGCGCTTGGGGTGCGGTTTGACTCGGGCCCAGACGGCCAGCTCGCTCTCGGTCTCGAAGGCGGTCACAGCGCCAGACGGGTGGTTCACGCCGGCGGCGCCGCGACCGGCCGGCGCCTGGTCGCGCATCTGAGCGAGCTTGTCGCCGAGGACCCCCGCATAACCGTGCTAGAGAGCCGCCGAGTGGTCGCGCTGCTCGGAGACGGCGACCGCTGCCATGGCGTTCGCCTCGATGACGGTCAGACGTTGCGGACGGCCGCCACTGTGCTGGCCACCGGCGGGGCCTGCGCTCTGTGGTCGCGCACGACCAACCCTGCCGGGGCTACTGGAGGAGGGCTACTCCTTGCCTACGCCGCGGGCGCGGCACTGGCGGACCTGGAGCTGGTCCAGTTTCACCCCACGGCAGTCGCAGCTCCGAACGGAGTCGATGGCTTCCTGGTCACCGAGGCGATCCGCGGTGAGGGCGCCACGCTGCTCGATCGCGAGGGACAGCGGTTCGTTGACGAGCTCGCGCCGCGCGACGAGGTTGCCCGGGCTGTGCAGCGGCAAATGGCGCTGACCGGCGCTGCGTCGGTTGACCTCGACATGCGGGCGGTCGATCCGTCGCTGTTCCCGAACGTGGTCAGTGTGCTTCGCAACGCAGGGATCGACCCTGAGCGTCAGCTCGTGCCGGTTTCTCCGGCCGCGCACTACATGATGGGCGGAATCGCGACCGACCTGCAGGCACGCTCGACACTGCCCGGCTTGTATGCGGTTGGCGAGTGCTCGTGCACGGGGCTCCACGGGGCCAACAGGCTGGCGTCGAATTCGCTGACCGAGTGCTTCGTGCTTGGCGCTCGCGCGGCGCGCGCCGCCCTCGGAGAATCGCAGCCGCCCGCCGGCGAATCGATCGTCGGGCACCGAGTCCAAGGGCCCGTCAAGCCGGCGGCGGCCAGCCGCGAGGCGCTGTGGCGCCACGCCGGGCTCGAGCGCGACGCCGGGGGACTGGCCGGGCTGGCGGAGGATCCGCACCCACTGGTGAGGCTGATCGCGCGAGCGGGGCTGTCCCGGAAGGAGAGCAGGGGGGCGCACCAACGACGCGATTTCCCGCAGCCCGACCCCGCCCTCAACGGGGTCCACGTGACTTTCCGCCTCGGACGCGAGCCCGAGCTGGAGAGCTGGTCGTAGGGCTCCAGTTAACCTCTGCTTAACGAATCACCCTGGTCTGGCTTCACAAAGGAGCGGGATACTCGCGCGCAATCGGAGGCGCCCCGCCACGGCAGGGGGGGCGGAAAGGAGTCTGCGCATGTATCGCTTCAGTCGAGCGATCTATCGAGAGCTCGCCGAGGAGATCATTGATGATCTCCACAGCGGGTGTCCACGCGCCAACCAGGAGCGGGTCCTGCGGGCGTGCGAGACGGCAGTGGAACGGCTGGCGACCGACCGCCACTACTTCGCGTATCCAGCGCGAAGCTTGTTCAACGACATCCGGATCTACTTCCCAATGAGCGCGCAGATGCGCGTGTTACGGGTGGTCGAGCGATATCTGGGCTTTGCCGACGAGTTTCTTCGTCGCCAGCCCCAGAACGGGTTCGACGTGTACGGCAATCCGCTGCAGTGCCGGGCAAGCACGCGCCGGGGGACGCCATGCCAGCGCATGCCGCTGCCGCACAACGGCTATTGCCCTTCTCATCAGCACCTCGCCGAGACCGAGGGGGAGGGGCTCGAAGCGGCGTTCGCTGCGGCGTAGAGAGTTGGATGGGGCCCGCTCGCGCGGGCCCTGTGGTGTGGGTCTCGCACGCCGGCCGCCCAGGCCGGCGTGCTGGGCTCGCCGCGATCTGATGGTCGCGGCTGGTCCTTGCCTGCCTCACCCGTCCGTTCGGTCGCGGCGATTCCTTCCAGCGCGACTCGACCCTCCGTCGAATCGGATCCCCGGCCAAACGTCACAATCGGTCCTCGCCCGGCGTCCGTTGTGACAAAAGAGCGCCCCACGCGGACGAACGTCACATTGTTCGTGGCGATGCGGCCTGTTGTGACGTTGTGCCGCAAGTCGAACCTGTAGGGCCGCCGTCGCGGGCGTCATTCCGCGCCTGAGCAGGATCGGTTAACGTCGAGCGATGCTCCTCGGCATCGACGTCGGCGGGACGTTCACCGACGCAGTGCTGGCCGTCGACGGGCGGATCTTCACGGCCAAGTCGCCGACCACCCCCGAGGACCAGTCCGAGGGAGTGATGGCCGCGATCGAGGCGGTGCTCGAGCGGGCCGGCCGCCCGGCGAGCGACATCCGCGAGCTCTCGCACGGGATGACTGTCACGACCAACGCGCTGCTCGAAGGCCGCGGCGCGCGCACCGCGCTGATAGCGACAGAGGGATTCACCGACCTGGTCGAGCTTGCCCGCCAGAACCGCCTCGAGCTCTACCGGCTGTGTGCCGCGCGCCCGCAGCCGCTGGTGCCGCCCGAGCTTCGTTTCGGCGCGCCGGAGCGAATGACTCCCGAAGGTCCGCTGCGCGAGCTCGATGACCGGGCGCTCGGCGAGCTCGCCGACCGGGTCGCGGAGGCTGAGCCGGAGGCGGTGGCGATCGCGCTGCTTCACTCCTACCGCCATCCCGAGCACGAGCAGGCCGTCGCCGGGGCGCTCGCTCGGGCCCTCCCGGAAGCCCACGTGTCGGTCTCCCACGAGGTGGTTGGGACGTTCCGTGAGTTCGAGCGGGCGGCCACGACCGAGATCGATGCCGCGCTCTCGCCGCTGCTCGCCGGGTATTTGCGAAGGCTCGTCGACCGAGCGCGAGAGGCAGGCACACCAGAGCCGACGATCATGCAGTCAAATGGCGGCCTGATCGATGTCGCCGCCGCCGCCCAGCACGCCTCATGGACGGTCCTCTCGGGGCCCGCCGGCGGGGCCGCGGGAGCGGCGTTCGTGGCCCGCGCCGCAGGCGTGCAGGACGCGATCTGCCTCGATATGGGCGGCACCTCGTGCGACGTGTGCGTGGTGAAGGACGGCGAGGTCCAGGAGCGAAGCAGCGGGGAGATCGCCGGGCGGCCCCTAGCGCTGCCGATGCTCGCGGTTCACACCGTCGGCGCGGGCGGCGGCTCGATCGCCTGGCGCGACGCCGGTGGGGCCCTTCGAGTCGGCCCGCAATCGGCGGGCGCCGACCCTGGTCCGGCGTGCTATGGCCGCGGTGGCACCGAGCCGACGGTCACCGACGCGAACCTGCTGCTGGGATACCTGGCGGCCGATGCGCCGCTCGCCGGCGACGTCAAGCTCGATCTAGACGCTGCCCACGACGCGATCGCCGAGCTCGCGCACGCGCTCGAGCTCGAACCGGTCGCCTGTGCGGAGGGGATCGTGCGAGTAGCGAACGCCGAGATGGTCCGGGCACTGCGGGTGGTCACCGTCGAGCGAGGGGTCGATCCGCGAGGACTCGCGCTGCTCGCGTTTGGCGGCGCAGGACCGCTGCACGCCGCGCAGATAGGCGAGGAGCTGGGGATCGATCGGATCCTCTGCCCCCGCGCTTCCGGGGTGCTGGCGGCGCTCGGCCTGGTCGTCTCACCCCGCCGGCGCGACGTCCAGCGGAGCGTGCTGCTCAGCGGCGACGGGCTTACCGCGCAGGCAATCGCCGACGCCACAAGTGACCTGGGCCAGCAGGCGCGCCGGGCGCTCTCCGACGAACGCGCCGAGCTGAACGCGACCTTTGAGCTGCGCTACCGCGGGCAGTCCTTCGAGCTCGCGGTCGAAGCCGCCCTCGAAGCCGATCCGGGCGAGCTCCGGGAGCGCTTCGAATCAGCGCATGAGGACCGATACGGCTACCGCGACAGCGAGCAGACGCTCGAGCTCGTCAACATCCGAGTGACCGCGAGCGCCGGAGCGGCCGAGCTCGAGCTTGCCGGCGGGGAGGCCGGCGGCTTCGAACACGGCCACCGCGAGGCGCTCCTTGGCGGCGAGAAACTCAAGCTCGATGTGCTCAGAGGGTCGCCGGAGCCAGGCGCCCGGTTCGAGGGCCCTGCTGTGGTGGAGCTTGCGGAGTCGACTTTGCTGGTCCCCTCCGGCTGGCGCGGTGAGGTCGACTGCACCGGCACGATCGCTCTGGAGCGGGCACAGTGATCGACCCGGTGCAGCTTCAGGTGTTGTCCGGGGCGCTTCGCGCGATCTGCGAGGAGATGGGAGCCGTCCTGATCCAATCGGCGCACTCGGCCAACATCAAGGAGCGTCGCGACGCCTCGAGTGCCCTGTTCGACGCCCGCGGGGAGATGGTGATGCAGGCCGAGCACATTCCTGTGCACCTGGGTGCGATGCCCGCAGCGGTCGCGGCGATCATCGATCGCGAGCATGCTCCGGGGTGCGCGTGGATCCTCAACGACCCGTATGCGGGCGGGACCCATCTTCCGGACATCACCGTCATCACTCCGATCCACGCGGACGATCAGCTGATCGGGTTTGCGGCAAACCGCGCTCATCATGCGGACGTCGGGGGCCCCACCCCAGGTTCGATGCCGGCCGACAGCCGCACGCTCGAGGACGAGGGGGTCGTGATCGAGCCACGTGTGCTCGACGAGGAAGCGATCGCGGAGCTGAGCGAGCAGATGCGCCAGCCCGAGCAGCGGCGCGCCGACCTGCGGGCGCAGCTCGCTGCCGGCCGGGTCGGCGAGGCGCGGTTGCTCGAGCTGCGCGATCGGTTCGGCGCTGAGATTTTGGAGGAGGCGTTCACCGCCGTGCTCGACTACGCAGAGCGCCGGACCCGATCCTGTCTGGACGCGCTCGAGGACGGCGTCCGCACGGCGCGGGACGTGCTCGAGGCCCGGGAGGGTGACCTCGAGATTGTGCTTGAAGCGACGGTGGAAGGCGACACCGTGAAGCTCGACTTCACCGGCAGCGCGCCCCAGCACGAGGGCAACCTGAATTGCCCCATCGCCGTCACTAGGTCCGCGTGCTACTTCGCGATCCGCGTGCTGACCGACCCCGACATCCCCCCGAGTGCCGGCGCCTACCGGCCGATCGAGGTGATCGCCCCGGAGGGCTCGCTGCTCAACGCCTGCCCGCCGGCAGCCGTGGTCGGAGGCAACGTCGAGACCTCCTCGCGAGTCGCCGACGTGGTGCTCCGCGCTTTCGGGCGCGCGCTCGGGCAGGGCACGATGAACAACGTCACTCTCGGGAGTGAGGAGGTCGTCTACTACGAGACGATCGGCGGGGGACAGGGCGCCTGCCCCGACGCCGACGGCCCGAGTGCTGTGCACGTCGCGATGAGCAACACCCTGAACACTCCCGTGGAAGCGCTCGAGCTGGAGTTCCCGCTGCGGATGATCGAATACGCGGTCCGCCGCGGGTCGGGCGGCGACGGGAAGTTCAAGGGCGGGGACGGGGTGATTCGGGAGCTCGAGGCGCTCGCTCCGATGCGGTATTCGCTGATAACCGAGCGCCGCAAGCACGCCCCCGCGGGCGCGGACGGCGGCGAGGACGGCCAGCCCGGCCGTAACTTGCTCGACGGCGAGGAGCTCCCCTCTAAGGCGATCGGCGAGCTCCAGCCGGGACAGCGGCTGCGGATCGAGACCCCGGGTGGCGGTGGGCACGGCACGCCGGGAGCGGCTGGGCACGACGGGCCCCGAGCACGCAGCGGCGACCAGAAGGCGCGATCATCTGGCGCATGAGCGAGCGGGTTGCCTTTCTGGGGCTGGGAATCATGGGCTCGCGGATGGCCGTGAACCTGGCCAGCGCCGGGTTCGAGCTGACCGTGTGGAACCGCACCGCATCGAAGGCTGCGGAGTTCTGCGAGCGCCACGAGGGCGTCCGCCTGGCGCCAACGCCCGCGGCTGCGGCAGAGAGCGCGGATGTCGTGATCACGATGGTCGTCGACGGCGCGCAGGTCGCTGAGCTTCTCCTTGGAGAGGACGGGGTGATTCACGGGGCATCGTCGGGCACGCTGTGCCTCGACTGCTCGACGATCGGCCCGACCGTAACCACCCAGATCGCGCAGCAGCTCGGGGAGCACGGGCTCGAGATGCTCGATGCGCCTGTGACGGGGTCGTCTCCCCGCGCCGAGGATGGGACGCTCACGATCATGGCCGGCGGCAGCGATCAGGCGTTCGCCCGCGCGAAGCCGGTGCTCGATGCGATGGGCAAACTGATCGTCCACGTCGGACCGCTCGGCCATGGCCAGATGGTCAAGGTGATCCAGAACGCGATCGCCGCAACCAACGCCGCGGTGGTCGGCCAGGCGCTGCTCGTGGCAAAGCGCGCCGGACTCGACCTCGACGCGTTCACGACCGTCGTCCGCGCCAGCGCCGGCGGGTCCACGATGCTGGATCTCAAGGCGGCCCCGATGCGCGATCACGACTACACGCCGCTATTCAAGCTCGAGCAGATGCTGAAGGACGTGCGGCTCTGTCTCGAAGAAGGCCAGGCGTTGGGGGTGGGATTCCCCTACGCCGCGCTGACCCGCGAGATCCTGATCGCGGCGAAGGGTCAGGGCTACGGCGATGACGACTTCGCCGCGCTGATCGAGGTTCTCGAGGCGGCCTCGGGCATCCGGCTGTAGCGCACTTGCAGGACACAGCGCAGTACGACCGGTGGAGCTTTTCGCCAGAATGGCGCACTTTTGCAGCGACATTTGGGATTTTCGCCAGTCTCGCGTAGAATGCCCGCTTCCCTGTTGCCGTTGCGTCTCGGCGCTCGCGCAGGACTGCCCCCTAAATCCATCCGTTCATTTAATACATGCCGATTGCTTTCAAAGAATGGGCCGTGACCGTTCGCGCCCTGGCTGAAGGAGAGCAGCTGTTAACTCTTCGCAAGGGCGGGATTCGCGAGCCCGGCAAGCACTTCAAGCTCGAGTACGACCAGTTCTTCCTGTACCCGACGTTCGACCATCAGCGCTCCGACCTGGTGCGTGAATCACACCAGCCCGAGCTGGCTCGCGCGCTGGAGGAGGGCGTGTGGAGCGACGGCGAACCGCCGCTGCACGCGCTGCATCACGACACCGGGCTGATGCAGCCCGATCGAGTTCGCATCCGCGCGTGGGCCGAGGTCGCAGCGCATTACACGATCACCGACCGGCGGACCGTCGATGCACTGTCGCCGTTCTACGTGTGGACGACCGATTACGCGGAGAAGCGACTCGCGTGGAAGCGCCGTCACCCGCTGCACGTGATCCTGCTGCGGACCTACCGGATCCCGCGACCAGTCACGGTCAAGGTACGAGACGAATACGGTGGATGCCGTTCGTGGCTCGAGCTGACCCGCGATCTCCCGTTCGAGGGCACTCCGGTGCTCTCCGACGAGGAGTTCGAACGCGCATCTGAGGAGATCGCATCGATCGCCTCCGAGCGCGAGCCAGCGATGGCATAGCGACGCCGACGGTTAGAGCCGAAAGCGCGTGTGGGTCGAGACCGTCTCGCCGTCGTTCCGCGCGCGGCACGAAACCGCTGATGGCGGTGAGGCCGCGCGCGTGCTCGACTCGCTCGAGCTCACCAGGGAACGGATGGAGGAGCACTTCCCCAGAGCTGTGGTGGGCCTCACGGTCGTCCTGCATGGAAGCTTCCTGTCGCTCGCGCTAGCGCGACCGCCCGCCGCTCTGGCCTGGATCACCAGCGCGCCGGCCGGACGGCGCTACGTCGTCGGTTGGGGCGATGCTCGGGAGCTCCACGTGCTCGGCCAGCGCGCGCTCGAAGCGCGCGCCTCGGGGCTGTCAGACTCGCGGGAGATGCTGAAGCTCGCGGCCGCCGCGTTGTATTCGCGCAGGGTGATCGCCGAGAACAATCACGACCTGCGCCGCAGGCCCCGTCTGACGCGCCGGGGAGCGACGCTGCGCTGGGCGTGGCTGCTCGACGGCGCTGCGCGCTGGTTCTCCGGACAGACCGAGCACGCCCGGCCGGCAATCGTACGCAGGCTAAGGGACGGCGGGGCGCCGCGGTTTCCCCCCGGATGGCGCGATGCGGCGCTCCTTGGCGGGACGGTGATCGACCTGCTGGTCAGCGAAAAGGGTGAGCTCGCGGCTGCCCAGCTGGCGTGCCGGCTTCCACACGGGGGCCCCCGCGCGGCGCTCGGCAAGGCATTCGACGAGCGGCCTCTGACCGAAGTCGAGGGGGCCTGGCGGATGCACCTCGCTCGGCTGGCAGGCGGCTAGTGATGGACCGCGAGAATCAGCAGCCACAGGAGCAGCGCCCCGATCGCTACCGCGATCAGGAGCCCCGCTAACAGCCGGACAGGAGCGACCGGCGCGGGCTCACCGGCATCCTGAGCAAGGCCTGCTCCGAGCAGGAGCTCCCGGGCCAGCTCCTCCCCGGCCTGCGGCACCAGCACGTCACGGGGACCTCCGGCGAGAAAGTCGGGCACATCAGCGCCGGCGGTGCGGCGGACCAGGCTCGGGATGCCCTCGTCGAGTAACAGCATCGCGATCAGTTCCGCCTCGGCCTGGTTGCGCGCCCGCGCGACCCGCACGGGCTCGCCCACCGCGAGCTGCGGCTTGATCTTCCGCGCCTGGCGCCGACGCTCGTTCACGTGTTCGCTCACGCTGTCCCGCGCCGCCGCCGGCTGGATCAGAGGCATGTTGCATGTCGGACAGAAGCGGTCGGGATGCGCGGCGCCGCAGGTCGGGCAAACCAGCCAGCCCTGATCCCGGAACCGACTCGGCGCGACCCTGCGCATCGTCACTGCACGATCAGCCCGGCCGGGGCCACCTGGCCATCGCGGATGGTGAACCCGCGCATCTCGGGTTCGGCACCGGCCAGCCCGACGATCAGGTACACGGCGTCCGGATAGAACGCGAGGTTGATGTCGGTCTGCGACGGATACGGCTCGGTGCGGGTGTGCGAGTGGTAGATCGCGCCAAGGTCAAAGCCCGCGTCGTAGATCTCCATCTGGATGCGGTATTGCTCCGCGCCGTCGATCTCGTATCGCAACGGGCTCGCCGCGGCGTTGATAGCTCGGTGCACCGTGACGGCACTCCCGTCGCGCGAGGCAACCATGCCGCAGCACTCGTTTGGAGCCTCTGCGCGTGCGTGGTCGACGATCTCGTCGTAGAGCTCGCGCGAGATTCTCATCGGCCGCACGAGGCTACCAGCAGGCAATTGGCGGCTGGCGCGGTGCGCCGGCCCGAACTCCCGTCCACATCCACAAGCCAGACTGATCGATCGTCTCGCGATGTCGATACGAGCGCCATGCAGTCGCAAGTCACAACTCTCAGGGAACTCGTCCACGGTTCGCTCTACGTGGTCGATGAGCGCGCAGTTGCGCTCGCCCTGGTGGCCCGCGCGCTGACGAAGGACACGGTCGCGCAACAGGAGTTCCGCAGCGAGCAACGCTGGGCTCCCATCAGGTCGTTCAGACGCCAGCGCGGCGCCCGGTCCTTCCGCCTGTGCGCGCGCACACCAGTGGCGTTGCAACGCCGCTAAGCCCTTACACGCAGCTAGCCACTGACCGCCGGCGCGAGCGTCCAGCCGGCGGTCAGTGCTGCTTGCCTTCGACGAACGCGTACGGCACGGCTCTGTCGATCCCGTTTGGGTGCAGCAGCCCGGTCAGCGACATCAGGTGCTGGGCCTCGTTCGCCATGATCTCGGCGAACGTCCGAACGATCGCCGGATCTGCGACCTGCGCGACGGCAAGGAAGTAGCCGCCCTGGACGACCTCCTCGACCTGCTGGAGGATCTTCAAGCAGTCGCGCTGACTGTGAAGCGCCGAGAAGCTGCCCGTCCCCCCGTGGGCTGAGAGGATCGCATCGGCGGCGATCCCGTCTGCGGGTGCAGACGGCGGCGTCCCGCCGAGCCGCGCCAGCTGGTCGGCCAGCGCCTGGACGTGCTGCTGCTCCTGGAGGAGATACTTGCTCACGACCCGCATCACCAGCGGCCTCAGACCGGCGTGGGTCTCCACCCGTCGGTAGGCGAACACGGCAAGGAGCTCGAGCGACAGCGTCGCACCGAGGGCCTGCGCAGGGGTCGCGGCCGGCGTCGAGGAAGCGGCCGCGTCCTCGCTAAGGGCAATAACACCCAAGCCGCCAGCGACGAGCGCGCTTGATGCCAGCTCGCGCCGAGACAGCGTGAATGAGCCGCTGGGCCGCAACCGCTATTCCCCGCCGGTCACGAACGCCGCGGGGACCGGATCGAGCCCAAGCTGCAAGCGCAGATTGCTCACGTGCTGGGCGTCGTTTGCGAATAGGGCCATCGCCGCGGCTCTGACCTTCCCGTCCTGCAGCAGCGGGATCGCCCTCACATATGCCGCGAGCTGCGCGGTCTCGATTCGATGCAGCAGCCGCAGGACGTCGTCGTTGGTGCTGGGGTGCCCGAGGTCATAAGCGGGAAGCGCATCGTGCGGCTTGGCGCCTGCCTTCTTGACCAGGCCTGACAACTCACCGGCATGGGTGAGCTCCTGGGAGAGGAACTGCCTGGCAGCTAGCGCGGATCCCTTGTCGAGTAGTGGGATGCCGGCCTCGTAGGCAGCGATCGCATAGTGCTCCAGGT
Source organism: Actinomycetota bacterium (assembly GCA_030948665.1). Taxonomy (GTDB): domain Bacteria; phylum Actinomycetota; class Thermoleophilia; order Solirubrobacterales; family Solirubrobacteraceae; genus Palsa-465. The sequence goes on from JALYZY010000137.1 coordinate 22,413, forward strand.
CGAGCAGGCCGTTCAGGACCGTGATATCGGCAGCAGGAACCGGCCCGACCGCCTTGACCTTTGCGTGAAGCGGATTCTTCTTCCCGCAGGCGCCCAGCAGCAGCGTGGCGCCGCCGGCCGCGCCGGCGCTCAGTAGCGCTCTGCGTGACCGGGAGTCCTCGTCGCTCTGCTCACCACCAGACGGTGGCGTCAAGATTCTCGATCTCCTCCAGCGGACGGGTGTAGATGCCGGAAGAAAGATATTTCCACCCGTCGTCGGCAACGATGAACACCACGTTGCCCTCATCGAGCTCGCCTGCGATCCTCAGCGCCACCTTTGCGATTGCACCGGAGGAGACGCCGACGAACAACCGCTCGTCCTCGAGAAGCTTGCGAGTCGTGACGATCGCGTCGGAGTTGGTCACGAAGATCTTGCGGTCGAGCAGCGACAG
>JALYZY010000152.1 GCA_030948665.1 Actinomycetota bacterium
TTCATCTCGTCACCGCCGAGCAGCATCGGCGTTCCCTGCGAAAGCAGCAGCGTGGTCAGGAAGTTGCGCTGCTGGCGCCTTCGCAGCGCTATGACCTTGGGGTCGTCGGTGTCGCCCTCGGCCCCGCAGTTCCACGAGCGATTGTCGTCGGTGCCGTCACGGTTGTCCTCGAGATTTGCCTCGTTGTGCTTCTCGTTATAGGAGACCAGGTCACGCAGCGTGAACCCGTCATGGGCGGTTATGAAGTTGATCGATGCGAACGGGTCGCGGCCGTCGGACTCGTACAGATCAGACGAGCCGGACAGGCGCGAGGCGAACTCCCCGCGGTTGGCGCAGGCCCGCCAGTAATCGCGCATCGCGTCGCGGTAGACGCCGTTCCACTCCGACCACAGGGTCGGGAAATTGCCGACCTGGTAGCCGCCGGGGCCGACGTCCCACGGCTCTGCGATCAGCTTGACCTGGGAGAGCACGGGATCCTGATGGATCACGTCGAAGAACGCCGACAGGCGGTCGACATCGAAGAACTCGCGCGCCAGAGCGGAGGCGAGATCGAACCGGAAGCCGTCGACGTGGCACTCCGTCACCCAGTAGCGCAGCGAGTCCATGATCAGGCGCAGCACGCTCGGATGGACCGGGTTCAGCGAGTTGCCGGTGCCGGTGAAGTCCATGTAGAACCGCGGGTCCTCAGGCATCAGCCGGTAGTAGGCGGCGTTGTCGACCCCCTTGAACGAGAGCATCGGCCCGAGGTGGTTGCCTTCGGCGGTGTGGTTGTAGACGACGTCGAGGATCACCTCGATCCCGGCCCGGTGAAGCGCCTTCACCATCCCCTTGAACTCGCGGACCTGCTCGCCGCGACGGCCGGTTGCGGCGTACTCGGAATGCGGGGCGAGGTAACCGATCGTGCTGTAGCCCCAGTAGTTGCGAAGGCCCCGCTCGGTCAGGAACGACTCGTCTGAGATGTGGTGCACCGGCAGCAGCTCCACCGCGGTCACGCCAAGGTCGCGCAGGTAGGCGATCGCCGCCTCCGAGGCCAGTCCGGCGTAGGTCCCCCGGATGTCCTCGCGCACGTCGGGGTGGCGCATCGTGAAGCCCTTGACGTGGGTTTCGTAGATGACGGTGTCGGCGAACGGGACGCGAGGCGGGCGGTCCCCTTCCCACAGGAAGGCATCGTCGATCACGATCGACTTCGGCATCGCGGCGGCGTCGTCCTCGTCGTCGAGCTCGAGGTCGGCATCCTCGTCGCCGGTCGGCACGTACGGGAGCACATTGGCGTCGTGCTCCCAGTCGACGACCCCCTCGATGGCTTTCGCATACGGATCGATCAGGAGCTTGCCCGGGTTGAAGCGATGCCCCTCGAGCGGTGCGTACGGCCCGTGCACCCGGTAGCCGTAGCGCTGGCCAGGTCCCACACCCGGGAGGTAGCAGTGCCAGTTCAGCGCCCTGCGCCCGGTGACGGGGATCCGCGTCTCCTGACCGTCGTCGCCGAACAAGCACAGCTCGACGCCCTCCGCGTGCTCGGCGAACAGCGAGAAGTTCGTCCCGCCTCCGTCCCAGATCGCTCCGAGCGGAAACGGCCGGCCCGGCCACACGTCGGTCACCGAATCAGCGCTCCGGAATGCCCCTCGAGCTCGACGGCACCGCCGGACACGGCGGGCATCCCGCAAGTGCAGAGGACCACCGAGGAGCCGTCGCACGGCACCAGGCGAGTTTGCGCAGAGAAGTTGCAGACAAGCTCGACCTCGCCGCGGCGAACGCGCAGCCAGCGCTCCTGCTCGTCGAACGCGATCTCGTCGGTATCACCGTGTGGGAGCTCGCGCCGAAGCTCGAGCAACTCCTGGTAGAGCTTCGCCAGCTCGGGCTGGACTTGCCGGGTGAGCTTCGAGCGCTCGAACGTCGTTGGGTCCTGGGGATCGGGAATCTCCTCCGCGAACGACGCGAACGACGCGAACTCCGCGCGGCGGCCCTCCCGGGTGGCGTCCGCGATCTCGCGATCGATGTGGTCGGAGAAGAACTGAAACGGCGCTTGCTCGCCGTACTCCTCGCCCATGAACAGCATCGGCACGAACGGCGCAAACAGAGTGCACATCGCCGCCAGCGGCCGCGCGTCATCGGGCATCCGATCCCCGAATGCTCGGTTGCCGACCTGATCGTGATCCTGGGAGAAGACCACGAACCGCTCCACGGGCACGTCGTCGGCCGAAGCGCCGTAGCGACGGCGCCGGAACGTCGAGTAACAGCCGTCGTGAACGTGCGGGCGGTGAAACGCCTTTGCCAGCTGCCCCACCCGTCCGAACTCGACGTAGTAGCCGTCACGCTCGTCGGCGAGGAGGGTCCGCAGGCAGTGATGGAAATCGTCGGCCCATTCCGCATCGCACCCGTAGCCACCACGCTCTGGCGAGCGCATCACCTTGGGGTCGTTCAGACCGCTCTCGGCGATTACCAGCGCGTGCGGGTTCACATCGTGGACTCTGCGGGCCACTGCTTGCACGATGTGCTCGGCGCTCGAATCGAAGATCGCGTGGATCGCGTCCAGCCGCAGCCCGTCGATCCCGAAGTCCCGAACCCACCCTTCGGCGCTCTGGAGCACCCACTCACGCACCGGATCGCAGTCGGCGTCGTCGTAGTTGATCGCCCGCCCCCACGGGGTCTCGTACTTCTCGGTGAAATACGGACCAAACGCCTCGAGCGTGGGGGTGCCGGAAGCGCCGACATGGTTATAGACGACGTCGAGGATCACGGCCAGGCCGCGCTCGTGCGCAGCGTCCACCAGCGCTGCCAGGCCGGCGGGGCCACCATATGAGGATTGGGCGGCCGACAGGTAGACGCCGTCATAACCCCACCCGTGAGAACCGGGGAACTCGGCCACGGGCATGACCTCGATCGCGCTGATCCCGAGATCCGCAAGTCCGTCCAGGTACGGAATCGCGGCCTCGAACGTGCCCTCGCGGCTGAAGGTGCCCACATGCAGCTCGTAGATCACCAGGTCAGCCAGCGGGACCGGCGCCGATAGGGGAGCCGGGGCGACCGGGCTCAGCACGCGCGAACGCCCCCGAAGGCCGTCAGGTTGCCAGCGCGAGCAGGGGTCGGGACGCTCGACGCCGTCGAGGACAAACCAGTAGTCATCACCGGCCGCGCCTTCAGGCGCGGCCTCATAAATTCCGTATCCAGCGTCGCGGAGCTCGATCTCGGCGCCTGCAAGCCGCAACAGGACTGACTCGGGCGCAGGCGCCCACGTGCGGAACTCGACAGTTCCGTCCGGGAGAGGCCGAGCGCCGAGCGCGAGCTCCCAGGGGTATTCCGCCGTCCGCTCTCCCGAGGCGGATCTAACCAGGGCCTCAGCCCTCATCTGGTACGAGCCAGATGGCGGCCAGCGGGGGCAGCGTGACCTCCGCAGAGGCGGGCTGCCCGTTCCACGGGATCGGCTCCGGCTCGATCCCGCCCAGATTGCCGACGTCACTTCCACCATAGAAGGTCGAATCCGTGTTCAGAACCTCTTTCCAGCGGCAAGCGCGCGGGAGCGCCACTCGGTAGCCGGTGCGTGGAACCGGCGAGAGATTCGCGATGAACACCAGTACCCGGGTCGCGTCCTGCGAGGCGCGCGCGAACGCGACCACGTTGCGGTCGGCGTCGTTGGGCTCGAGCCACCAGAATCCCGAGGGGTCGGCGTCGACCTCCCACAGTGCCGGTTCGTCGCGATAGGCGCGGTTGAGGTCGCGGACGAGCGACTGGATCCCCGCGTGCTCGGCGCTCTCGAGCAGATGCCAGTCGAGCGACCGCGAGTGGCTCCATTCGGCCTCCTGGGCGAACTCCCCGCCCATGAACAGGAGCTTCTTCCCGGGGTGCGCCCACATGTAGGCATACAGCGAGCGCAGATTCGCGAGCTTCTGCCAGTGGTCACCCGGCATCTTCGTATACAGCGACCCCTTGCCGTGCACGACCTCGTCGTGAGACAGGGGCAGGATGAAGTTCTCACTGAACGCGTACATCAGCGAGAAGGTCAGCTCGTGGTGGTGATAGCGGCGATAGATCGGAGGCTGCTGGAAGTAATTCAGGGTGTCGTGCATCCAGCCCATGTTCCATTTGAACCCAAAGCCCAGGCCGCCCAGGTAGGTGGGGCGGGACACCCCTGGCCAGGACGTCGACTCCTCAGCGGACGAGATGATTCCCGGCTCACGACCGTAGAGCACCTCGTTGAGCTGCTTGAGGAACGCGACGGCCTCCAGGTCCTCACGCCCTCCGAACTGGTTTGGGACCCACTCGCCCTCGCGACGTGAGTAGTCCAGGTAGAGCATCGAGGCCACGGCGTCCACCCGGATCCCATCCACGTGGTACTCACGCAGCCAGAACAGCGCGTTTGAGATCAGGAAGTTGCGAACCTCGTTGCGCCCATAGTTGAACACCAGCGTGCCCCAGTCGGGGTGGGCTCCGCGCCGCGGGTCGGCGTGCTCGTACAACGCCGTCCCGTCGAAGCGGGCGAGCGCGAACTCGTCGCGCGGGAAGTGGGCGGGCACCCAGTCCAGGAGCAACCCGATTCCGTTTGTGTGCAGCCTGTCTACGAACTGACGCAGGTCATCGGGCGTGCCGTACCGCGGAGAGGGCGCGAAGTACCCGGTTACCTGGTAGCCCCACGAGCCGCTGAATGGATGCGCCATCACCGGCAGTAGCTCGACATGGGTGAAGCCCATGTCGCTGACATACGCCGACAGCTCGTCCGCAAGCTCCAGATAGGACAGCGAGCGGTCGTCCTCGAGCGAGTTCAGCCGCCAGGAGCCGAGATGGACCTCGTAGATCGAGATCGGTCGCTTCAGCGGCAGTGTCGCGCGGCGGCGCTCGATCCAGCCGGTATCAGCGTCTGACCACCTGTGGTGCGGCCGGAACACGACCGACGCGGTCTTCGGCGGGACTTCGGTCTCGAACGCGTAAGGGTCGGCCTTCAGGGTGATCTCGCCGTCGGCGGTGAGGAGCTCGTACTTGTAGCGCTGGTCCTCGCCTGCCGCCGGGAGGAACAGCTCCCAGACTCCGCTCGATCCCAGGGAGCGCATCGCGTGCAGCCGCCCGTCCCACGAGTTGAACTCTCCGACCACGCTCACCGCGCGGGCGGCCGGCGCCCACACGGCGAACGACGTGCCGGACACCCCCTCGTGCTCTCGGACGTGAGCCCCCAGCTTCTCGTAGATCTGCTCGTGGCGGCCCTCGCCGATCAGGTACAGGTCGAACTCACCGATCGTGGGCGAGAACGAGTAGGGATCGTCGATCGTGAACTTGCCACCGGCCCCGTAGTCGACCTCGAGCCGGTAGCGCAGCGGCAGCTCGGCGCCCTCCACGATTCCCTCGAAGACTCCTCCCGGATGCACCTGACGGAGCTCCTGGCGCCGGCCGTCCTCGAGCTCCGCGGTGATCAAGCAGGCCGCGGGCCGTAGCGCCCGGATCACCACTCCGCCCTGCGCCGGGTGCGCTCCGAGAAGCGCGTGGGGATGCCAATGGGTCCGGTGTATCAGGGCCTCGAGGTCCTGTGGGGGTGGGGCGGCGCCCGCCGCATCGCGCCCCTGCGGGGCCCGACCGGTGGGCTTCTCAGTGGGTGTCGCCTTGCTCATGCCACCTCCAGCAGCCGTCTGATCCCCGCGACCGGAATCGAGATCCAATCTGGCCTGTTGTCGAGCTCGTACTTGAGCTCGTAGATCGCTTTCTCGAGCTCGAAAATCGATAGCAGGTTGCGAATCGCAGCCTCACCGGCCGGCAACAGCGTCGAGTCGACCTCTGCGAAGTACCGCTCGAGGAAGCGCTCCCGCGCGTGCTGCTCGAACTCAGGCGGCGCCTCGCCGCCTCTGAGTATCTCTACCGCGGAAGAGACATATGCAAACGAGCGCAGCATGCTCGCCACGTCGCGCAGGGGGGAGCGCTTCTGGCGGCGCTCCGGTAGCGCTCGCGCGGGCTCGCCCTCGAAATCGATGATCACCCATCCCTCGGGCGTGTAGAGGGTCTGGCCGAGGTGATAGTCGCCATGAGTACGGATCACCCGCCCGCTCACTCCGATCTGAGCGCGAGCCTGGAGGCGCTCTCGAACGTCCTGACCGCGCCCCGCGATCGGCGCCATCCGCTCGTCGTCGGGCAGTCGCAGGAAGATCCGCTCGATGTCCTCGTCGATCGTCGCCGTCAGCAGCGACAGCGCTTCCTGGCTGGGCTCTTCGGGTGCAAATGCAGAGTCCCCGGCGTCCGAGGCGAGCACGGTGTGCATCTGCGCCGTGACCGCTCCGAGGCTGTCGAGGCGCTCCAGGAAGGACTCCGGGGCGGTGTCGATCTGCTCGAGCGCCAGCTCCCAGCCGCCGAGCGCATCGGATAGGAACTGCTGGGCGACTCCCAGCGTCGCGGCCAGCGCGTGGCCGTCGTAGTCGTACCACCCACGCAGCGGAGCGATATTGCGAAAGCCGTGGCTGCTCAGGAAGCGGAGCATTTCGAGCTCCGGGTTGATGCCCGGCTCGAGCTTGCGAAAGATCTTGAGGGCGAGCTCGTTCCCGACCACGAGCGACGAGTTCGACTGCTCGACCCCCATCGGCCGCGCGCTCGCTCCCGTGGAGAGTCCTGACGGTCCATCGGCCAGGTGGAAGCTGAACCTGCCCTCGGCGGCCTCGATCTCGTCCTCGTCGTCCATCCGCAGAATCAGCTGAACGAGCCGGTCTGGCTGATCGAGCGCGTCGTAGGCCGCCCATCCGTCGGTACTGGCGATCGCCGGTGGCGGGCTGCTCTGCGCGCCCGTCGGTGCGAGCGCGAGCGGCAGCTGGTAGAGCTCGTGCGTGCCGGTTGCGAAGCGAGTCTGGACCAACGCCAGGTAGAGCACCGGATCCTCACCGACAGTGATTCCCTCGACGACCTCGACCCCACTGACCGAGCGGGACTTCGCCGCATACCAGCGCTGGTGGGCGATCCACTCGCGCAGGCTCTCCTCGTCCATGCACCGCCGGACCTCGTCGGGCGAGACCTGGAGCGGCTCACTCATTTGCCGTCCTCCTCCTCGTCGGCCACAAGCTCGAACCAGTAGAACCCACGCGGAGCCAGCGTCAGCAGGTACGGAAGCTCGCCGATCTTCGGGAAGCGCGAGCGGCCAAACAACTCGACCGGGTGACGACCCGCGTACTCGCGCAGGTCGAGCTCGACAGCCTGGGCGGAGCGAGCGACGTTGTGGACGCACAGGACGAGGTCATCCTCGAATCGGCGCATGTGGGCGAAGATCCGCGGATTGGAAGGCTCGATCGGCTCGTAGGTGCCAAAGCCGAACACGGGATGCTCTTTACGCAGGGCGATGAAGCGATGGACCCAGCGCAGCAGCGAGGTGGCGGTGCGCAGCTGCGCTTCGACGTTGACGGCCTGAAAGCCGTAGACCGGATCCATCAGCGGCGGCGCGTACAGCTGCGCGAAGTCCGCGCGAGAGAAGCCGCCGTTACGGTCGACCGTCCACTGCATCGGGGTCCGCACCCCGTCGCGGTCGCCGAGGAACACGTTGTCGCCCATCGCGATCTCATCGCCGTAGTAGAGGACCGGCGAGCCCGGCAGCGAGAACAGGATCGCGGTCATGAGCTCGATCTCGTCGCGGCCGTTGTCGAGCAGCGGAGCAAGACGGCGCCGGATCCCGAGGTTCAGCTTCATCCGCGGGTCCTTGGCGTACTCGTTGTACATGTAGTCGCGCTCGTCGTCGGTGACCATCTCGAGCGTCAGCTCGTCGTGGTTTCGCAGGAAGAGCCCCCATTGGCAGGTCTCTGGGATCGCCGGCGTGCGCTCGAGGATCTCGTAGATCGGGACTGCCTCCTCGCGCCGCACGGCCATGAACATGCGCGGCATCACGGGGAAGTGGAAGGCCATGTGGCACTCGCCGCCGTCCCCGAAGTACTGCACGACATCCGCCGGCCATTGGTTGGCCTCTGCCAGCAGCACCCTGTCGGGATACTTCTCATCGATCTCCCGCCGAACCCGCTTCAGGTACTCATGGGTCTCGGGGAGGTTCTCGCAGTTGGTCCCCTCGCGCTCGAACAGATACGGGACTGCGTCGAGCCGGTAGCCGTCGAGGCCGAGGTCGAGCCAGAAGCCCAGCACCTTCAGCATCTCCTCCTGGACCTCGGGATTGTCGTAGTTGAGGTCGGGCTGGTGGGAGAAGAAGCGGTGCCAGTAGTACTTACCCGCCACGGCATCCCATGTCCAGTTGGAGGGCTCGGTGTCGATGAAGATGATCCGCGCGTCGCTGTAGCGATCGTTGGTGTCAGACCAGACGTACCAGTCGCGCTTGGGGGAGTCGGGGCTCGAGCGGGACTCCTGGAACCACGCGTGGTCACTGGAGGTGTGGTTCATCACCATGTCGGCGATCACCCGGATCCGTCGGGCGTGCGCTGCGTCGATCAGCTCGCGGACGTCATCGACGGTCCCGTAGTCCGGATGCACACCCTCGAAATCTGAGATGTCATAGCCCCCGTCACGAAGTGGCGAGTCGTAGAACGGCAGCAGCCAGATGCAGTCGATTCCGAGCCACTGGAGGTAGTCGAGCTTCTCCGCCAGCCCGCGGAAGTCGCCTGATCCGTCACCGTTGGCGTCATAGAACCCGCGGATGTGGATCTCGTAGAAGACCGCGCGCTTGAACCACAGCGGTTCGGCTTCGAACCACTGGCGGGTCTGGGTGTGCGCCGCGGTAACCGGCTCGTGCACCGGGGCGGTGCGCACCTGCTGGGGACGCTCGGCGGCGATGATGTGAGTGAGGGTTGGTGGCCCCGTGCTCATCAGCCCTCGACCCGGATGACGTGAGCCTGCCGGATGCCCGGCTCGAGGCGGACGAAGTTCGGGCCGATCCGCCACTGGTAGCGCTCGTCGGTGAGCAGGTCGTGGGCGGTGAAGCTCGGCGGCGTGCCGAGGCTCGCCGGCACCAGCGCAATTCCCTCCTGCCCCTGGTGCGGATCAATGTTGACGACGACGATCAGCGTGTTATGAGACGTCTGCTTCGCGTAGGCGATCAGCGCTTCGTTGGCCGTCTCGAGGAAGGTGATATTCGAGAGCTCTTGCAGCGCCGGGTTCTCGCGGCGGATGTAGTTGAGCTGGGCGATCATCGGGAGCAGTGGCCCGTCGAGCTTGCGCTTCTTGATCTCGTACTTCTCGGAGTTCAGGTACTCCTCGGATCCCTCCCTGAGCGAGGTGTTCTCGAAATGCTCGAATCCCGAGTAGATGCCGTAGGTCGGACTGAGCGTCGAAGCCAGGACCAGTCTTGCTTCGAACGCCGCCGGCCCCCCATGCTGGAGGTAGGCGTGCAGGATGTCCTGCGTGTTGGTGAAGAAGTTCGGGCGGAAGTACTCCTGCTCCCCGGAGTAGGCCAGCTCCGATACGTACTCGGTCAGCTCGTAGCGAGAGTTCTTCCAGGTGAAATACGTGTAGGACTGACTAAAGCCCAGCTTCGCCAGATGGCGCATGACCGCTCTGCGGGTGAACGCCTCCGACAGGAAGATCACATCGCGATCGCGGGAGTGCACCTGCTCGATCAGCCACGCCCAGAACGCGAACGGCTTGGTGTGGGGGTTATCGACCCGGAAGACCCGGACCCCGCAGTCCACCCACTGAAGGACGATATCGAGCAGCGCGCCCCACAGGCTTCGCCACTCGGGCGACTCCCAGTTGAGGTTGTAGATGTCCTGGTAGCGCTTGGGTGGGTTCTCGGCGTACTTCAGCGTGCCGTCGGGCCTGCGGTGAAACCACTCTGGATGCTCGCGCAGCCACGGGTGGTCGGCTGAGGCCTGGATCGCGAAGTCGAGCGCGACGTCGACACCATGCTCGCGAGCAGTCGCGGTCAGCGACCTGAGATCGTCGATCGTCCCCAGATCCGGGTGGACTGTCTCGTGGCCGCCGCTCTCGTCACCGATCGCCCACGGCGAGCCGGGGTCCCCGGCCGCCGCCGTCAGGGCGTTATTGGCGCCCTTGCGGTTGGTCTGGCCGATCGGGTGAATCGGCGGGAGGTAGAGGACGTCGAAGCCGAGCTCGGCCAGCCGCGGGATCTCGCGCTCAACCCCCTTCAGTCCTCCCCAGGAGCGCGGAAACAGCTCATACCAGGCGCCGAACCGAGTCCGTTCGCGGTCGACTTCGATCGGCAGGGGCGCGAGCGTGGCGGCTCCGCGACGCTCCTGGGTCCGCTCGACCGCCGCGTGCAGCTCGACTCCCAGCGCCACATCGTGCTTGGCCGACTCCGGAAGCGAGTCGTCGGACAGCGTCTTCAGCGCATGTTCGATCAGCGCCCCGTCGGCGTTGTTCGTCGCTCGCTTAGCTGCGGCCTTGAGCAGCAGGACACCCTCTGAGAGCTCCCCGCCGAGATCGTGCTGACCGGCGGCGACCTTGCGCTCGAGCTCATCGCGCCAGGTGGCGAACACATCGGTCCAAGCCTCCACCGAGTACTCCCAGCGGCCCTGACGGTCGACGTCGAAGCTGGTCGCCCACCGTACGCCCCCGAGATGGGCGTCGGTGCGATGCATCTCGGACTCATGCCAGTCGGTGTCCCCGCGCGCGCGATAGCGGACCACCGCGCGCAACAGATCGTGGCCGTCCCGAAACACGTCTGCGGACACCGCGACTGTGTCACCGACGCACCGCTTCGCGGGGAAGCGACCGTCGTCGACCGACGGCGAGGGGTGCTGGACGTACACGCGCGCAGACGGCTTCTGCGTCGAACGACGCTCGGCTGGGGAAGCTGGGATTGTTCTAAGTCCGGCCGAAGGCACTACCGCTCACAGTATCCGCGTATCCAGGTCAGGTAAACCATCGTCCCGCCCGTATTCCCACGCTCAAGCGGCGTCCAGCTACACATCACATCGCTCCCTGGGGGCGGCCTCGGACGCGAGGCGTATCGGTTCGCCGATTGGCTCGTCGCGGCGGGGCAGTCATGGTGGCAGCTACTGCCGGTCGGGCCACCCGACCGCCACCACTCACCCTATAAGGCCAGATCTGCATTCGCCGCGTGGCGGGGGCTGCTCGCGGACCCACGCGCGCCGGTATCGGCGTCCGAGGTTGGCGAGTTCCGCGAGCGGGAGGCCTACTGGATCGGTGACTGGGAGCGCTTCGGCGGCCGCGGCGCAGTCGCCGACCAGGTGCGCTTCGCACGGGAGTGGGGAGAGCTGCGGCGCTACTGCGCCGATCGCGATATCCGCCTGTTCGGTGACGTCGCGATCTATGTCGCGCCCGGCAGCGCCGATCATCGCGCTCACCCAGAGCTGTTCCAGGACGGGGCGGTGGCGGGCGCGCCGCCCGATGCCTTCTCGGCCACCGGTCAGCTTTGGGGTAACCCGCTTTACGACTGGCCGGCCCTGCGGCGCCGGGAGTACCGCTGGTGGGTCGAGCGGATCCGCCGCACGCTCGAGCTGTTCGACGTGGCCCGCGTCGATCACTTCCGCGGATTCGTCGCCTACTGGGCGGTTCCGTCGGGCGCCAGGACCGCTGCATCGGGGCGCTGGCGCCGCGGCCCGGGACGGGCAGTCTTCAGCTCGCTCGAGCGTTCGCTGGGCGCGCTGCCGATCGTCGCGGAGGATCTAGGCGTGATCACCGCACCGGTCGAGCGCCTGCGCAAGGAGCTCGGCTTTCCCGGAATGCTCGTGCTCCAGTTCGGCTTCGATCCCGGCGACCCGCGAAGCCCCCACCGATTCGAGAATCACACCGAGGACCGGGTCGTCTACACCGGGACGCATGACCACGACACGCTGCGCGGGTGGTACGAGTCGCTGCCGGACGATCGTCGTGCGACGGTCGATCGGGAGCTGCGCACGTTTGGATTCACCGAGCGCCGGAGCTGGTGGGGGCTGATCCGATTCGCTTTCGCCTCACCGGCCCGGGTCGCGATGGTGCAGGCCCAGGACGTCCTCGGGCTGGGGAGCGAAGCCCGGATGAACTTGCCCGGGCGTGCCACGGGCAACTGGAGCTGGCAGATGCGCTCCGGCACTCTGACCCCGGCGCTCGCGCGGCGGCTGCGGGAAGCGACCGAGGCGGCAGGGCGGCTGTTGTGATGGCTGTAGGTGATACGACCGGTGGGCCGCGGCTTCACGGTGAGCTATGCGTGCTTCGTCCGCTGAGTCGCGGGGACGCCGATCGGCTGATCGAGATCCAATCGGAGCCGAGCGTCGCCCGATGGTGGCATCAACCCGATCCAGTCGCGATTCGGAGAATGGTCGAGGGACTCGATGATCCCGACTCGGTGTCGCTCGGGATCGAACGCGACGGCCGGCTGATCGGTCTCATCCAGTACGAAGAAGAGGACGATTCCGACTTTCGTCACGCCGCCGTCGACATGTTCATCGCCACCGAGCAGCAAGGGCAGGGGGTCGGGCCCGATGCAGTGCGGACGCTTGCTCGGTATCTGATCGGCGATCGTGGTCATCACCGGCTGACGATCGATCCGATCGTCGAGAACGCTGCCGCGATCCGTGCCTACGAAAAGGTCGGCTTTCGACCCGTCGGCGTGCTGCGCCAGTACTGGCGCGGGCCGGATGGGGCTCGTCATGACGGCCTGCTGATGGACCTGCTGGCCGACGAGCTCGAGTAAGGGTGTCGCCTCCCAGCCCAGCCCGCCTCGTTAGCCCGCCTGGCTGACGTCAGCGATGGCCCGGAGCCCCAAGGCCGTCGGGGCGAGGAGCCCGAGACCCCTCAACTGGAGCCCGCTCGTCATTCGCGGAGCGCCGCCCATCGACCCTGCGATCTCATCCGGCCGGCGTGCCGGTCAGATAGAAGAAGCGCCAGCCAGCCGGGCGAACGGTGACCCGCCAGCCGAGGCCGTTGAGCCTGGTCTCGAGCTCGACCGGGTCATAGAAGACCTTCACCGTTCGGTAGCTCTCGCCGCTCGAAAGGCGGCGCTCCACGACCGGAGCGACCGTGCCGGACAAGCGAGACTCGAGTTGCTCGACGGCGGGCAGCTCGTCGATTGCGAACGCTCGTCCATCCCGGCCAAGACAGCGCGCCACAAGCGACCAGAATCGTTCGAACATCTGCGGGGGCACGTGAGAGAGCCAGGCGGAGAAGAACACCACGTCGTATCGCTCACTCGGGCTCCATGCGAACACGTCGGCCTCGACGTACTCGACATCGCCGCGCCCCACACGGGTCCGGTTCAGCGCGATCATCTCGGCCGAGGCGTCGAGCGCCGTCAAGTGCGTGGCGTGCCTGGCGAGCTGCGCGGTCCACTGCCCGGTCCCGCAGGCCAGCTCGAGTACGCGACCTCGGGGCACGAAGGCCTCCAGCGCGGCGACCAGCGCCGGATAGGCATCGTCAGCCACGAACGATCCGGTCGCGTCGTACTCGGGCGCTCGTGCTCGGTAGTAGGCGATCTGCTCGGTCAGGAGCGAGTCGAGCTGTTCGTCCAGGAGCGAGTCGAGCTGTTCGTCCGGGAGCGAGTCGAGCTGGTCGTCCATCTCTAGGCGCGAGGTGCCAGGAGCTTGGCTGCCGCTCCGGCACTGACCTTGGCGTGCCGGTAGGCGTACGTTGCATCGCTGCGCAGCCGCTTCCAGCGGGTTGCCTCGTAGCGGATCAGCGTCGAGGGACGCACGGCGATCCGAGCCCCGTCGCGCTCCAGCACCTCGAGCGCTAGCTCGGCTATCGCGATCTGACCGAATGCCGTGGGATGAACGTGGTCGTGCATGACCAGGTTCCGCGCGCCGAACTCCCGGAGGTCCACCACCAGGGCTCCCACGTCGCGAGCGCTCGCCAGCACCGTCTCGTTGAGCTCGCCGACCTTGGCGCTGGCTCGTGGACGCCCCAGGTCGACCGGCGCGGTGGCTGTAAGCACACGCTCGCAACGGTCCGCCAGGAACTGCAACCCAGCGCGGATGTCGTCCTCGAACCAGTGCCGGTCCCAATCGGGCGATCTGACGTCGTTTACGCCGACGTACAGGCAGCCAAGCTCGTACCGGGCCTCCGGGTGGGCGCTCCGGTGCCTGAAGGCCGGAATCTGCTCAGCGCAGACGTCGCGGGCGCGCGCACCATCCACGGCGTAGCTCGAATACGGAAGCCCGAGTCCCCGGGCTACCCATAACGCCCAGGACTGGAGCGCGACGCCCCACTGAAGCTCTCCGCCGCCGTTGGTGATCGAGTCCCCAAACGCAAGGACTCCGAGCATGCAGGGATCGGTACGGTTACCGGCGGTGATCAAGGCCCGCGAGGCTACCGCGGCCTGGACTCGATCGCGTCTGCCTAATAATCCAGGATCTTGCCCGACCACTCATCCATCCCCAACGACGGCCGCGAGGACCTTCGTCGTGCCGCAGAGGAGCTCACCGACCGGCTGCCACTGCCGCTCGCTCCGCTCGCTCGGATCGCCTATAACTACCGCTGGTCCTGGCTTCCCGGCGGCCCGGAGCTGTTCGCCTCCGTCGATCCAGAGCGCTTCGAGCTCTCCTTCCAGAACCCGGTCCGGCTGCTCGAAGAATGCCGATTCGGGATGCTCGCTCGCGCGGCGGCCGACGGTGCACTGCTCGAGCGCGCCGGGAAGCTCGAGGTCCAGCTCCGGGAGGACCTCGACCGGCCATCACACCCGGCGTTCGAGCCCGATCGGTCCGTCGCGTTCCTGTGCGCGGAGTACGGAGTCCACGTGTCGCTTCCCGTTTATTCCGGCGGACTGGGGGCGCTTGCCGGCGACTTCCTGAAGGAAGCGTCGGATCGGGCGATTCCGATCGTCGCCGTCGGCCTGATGTACCGCAAGGGGTACTTTCGCCAGCGCATCGACGCCGGCGGCTGGCAGCACGAATACTGGGTTGACACCGATCCGCAGCGGTTGCCGGCCGCGCTTGTGACGCGGGCCGACGGCGAGCCGCTGACCGTCACGGTCCCCATCTATGGCACTGACGTGATCGCGCAGATCTGGCGGATCGACGTCGGCCGCGTGCCCCTGTTCCTGCTCGACACCGACTTGCCTGCCAACGGACCACTCGAGCGGTGGATCACCGCCAGGCTCTACGAGGCGGACTCCGAGATCCGGCTTGCCCAGTACATCCTGCTCGGCGTCGGCGGCATCCGCGCGCTGCGCGCGCTCGGCTTCGAGCCGAGCGTGGTTCACCTGAACGAGGGGCACGCGGCATTGGCGCCCCTCGAGCTCGTCGGCACCGCCGGGCACGCGGGGGAGTCGTTACGAGCCGCGCTCGACGAGGCTCGCGGGCGAACGGTGTTCACGACCCACACGCCCGTCCCCGCTGGCAACGACTCGTATCCGGCCGAAGTCGTCGAGCGGGCTATCGAACGGCTGGCGAGCGAGCTTTCGCTACCGGCGCCGGAGCTCTTGGCACTCGGGCGGACGCGCAGCGATGAGCCGCACGCCCCGTTTGGCGTCACGCAGGCGGCGCTGCGGATGAGCTGTGCGGCCAACGCCGTATCTCGTCGGCATGGCGAGGTGGCGCGCGAAATGTGGAGCTCGCTGTGGCCGGAGCTTCCAGTGCGGGACGTTCCGATCGGACACGTCACCAACGGCGTGCACCTTCCGACGTGGCTCGGCGGCGCGATGCGCGAGCTCCTGTCCCGCTACCTCGTAGAGGATTGGATCGAGCACGCGGCGGATCCCGCTACTTGGGAGGGCGTCCAAGACATCGCGGATGCGGAGCTGTGGGCGACGAGGGAGCGGCAGCGCGCCGAGCTCGTGGCGTTCCTTCGCGGGCGAAGCACGGCGGACCGTCTCGCTCGCAGCGACGTACGCGAGTATGTTCAAGCAGCCGCCCGCGCCTTTGACCCGCACGTCCTCACGATCGGCTTCGCGCGGCGCGTCGCGACCTATAAGCGGCTCGAACTGCTCACGCGGGACCCGGAATGGACGCTGTCGCTGCTGAGTGGCGATCAACCGGTGCAGGTCGTGCTTGCAGGTAAGGCTCACCCTCGTGACGAGGAGGCCAAGCGGACGCTCCAGAAGCTGTTCGGCCTGAAGTACGCCCGGGTGATCGGCGAGCGAGTCATCTTTCTCGATGACTACGACCTCAGATCTGCCGCGCTGCTCGTCCGCGGGTGCGACCTGTGGCTGAACGTGCCGCGGCCGCCGCTCGAGGCGTGCGGCACCAGTGGGATGAAGTCGGCAGTCAATGGAGGGCTCCAGCTGAGCGTGCTCGACGGGTGGTGGGCCGAGGCCTATGACGGGCACAACGGCTGGGCGATCTCAGGGGAGGTCGACGCGGACCACTACGCACAGGACGAGCGCGACGCCGCGGCTCTACACGGGCTTCTCGGCCAGGAGGTCGTACCGAGCTTCTATGACCGAGACGAGCATGGGCTGCCGAGCGTATGGCTCGATCGCATGCGCGCATCGCTGCGTTCGATCGGACCTCGCTTCTGCGCGACCCGGATGGTGGACGAGTACGTGACGAGGGCGTACCGTCACAGCATGGAAACCCGCCAGGCACGGAAGGTTTTGTCCCCCTGAGGCGTCATTAACCTGAATGGACAAGAACGTCTCATCGCCGTACGAGCGAGCCGGGATCTCCGAAGGTGATCTCGCGGCTCTAGCGGACGGCAGTCTCCGCGACCATGGCCGCCGGGCCGAGCTCCAGCGCCGGATCGACGCAAGCCCCGAGCTGAGCGCCACCTACGAGCGCGAGCGGCGGGTGGTGCTGGCGCTCAGCGAGGCGCGGGGCGAGCGGGCACCGGCCGGTCTGCGGATGCGAATCGAGACGGCGCGTCCGAGCGCTCGTAAGCGCGCGCGCCTCAGAATCAGCTATGGACTCGCGCTGGCGGGAGGCGTCGCCGCTGTGCTGCTCGTGCTCGCACTTGCGCTGCCGGGGGGCCCCGGGGGCCCATCTATCTCTCAAGCCGCGGCATTGGCTCTGAAGGGCGCGGCTGCTCCGGCGCCGGCCCTCGATCCGGCGGCCCCGGGCGCCAGGCTCGAGAAGAGCGTGCGGGCTGTGTACTTCCCGAACTGGGCGTGGAACTTCGGCTGGAAGGCAATTGGGCAGCGCACCGACACCTTCTACGGGCGCCAGGCCGTGACCGTGTACTACCGGCGGGGTAGTCAGGTCGTCGCATACACGATCGTCGACCTTCCGGCGCTGCGCCTGCCGGCGGCCCGTGCCACATGGATAAGGGGCGCTAATTACCGCACGCTGCACCTCAGTGGCCGGCTGGTGGTCACTTGGCGGCGCGACGGTCAGACGTGCGTGCTCTCAGGTGCGCAAGTGAACCCCGGTGTCCTTCGGACGCTGGCGGCATGGGACGCCCCGCGGCTTCGTGCCGAGCGCACCGCCTGGCGAGCCTAGAGAGCCTCTAAGCCCGGGGCGATTCTTGCTGAAGGGCGCCGGCTAGCCGCTGACGGGCCCGATGCAGCCTGGTTGTGATCGTCGCCTCGCGAACGTTCAGCGCACGTGCCGCCTCCCGGTAGGAGAGCCCCACGAGGTCTATGGCTATCAACGCGTCGCGGAAGTCCCCGGGGAGCTCCGAGATCGCACCGTAGAGCTCGGCTGATGCGATCCGGGCCTCCGGCTGGACCACGGAGCGGTCCTCGATGATGTCGAGGTCATCGGGCAGAGGCGTGGTCCGTGGCCGGCGGGCGGCCGTTCTGCGCTGAGAAAAGAACGTGTTGCGCAGCACTCGCAGCAGATAGCCGATGTCATCTTCGGAGCGAAGCATGCGCGGCTTGCGCAGGACGCGCGCAAACGTCTCCTGGACCAGGTCCTCGGCCTCCTCTCGCGATCCGCACAGCCCCCACGCTGCGCGGTATAGGCGATCGATGTGATCGCCGAGCGCCTGAGGGTCGAGCTGACGTTCGGTTGCCATGGCCGGACGGTGGCCGCCGCGCCCGCCGTCAAGCTCGCAGATCGGAGAGGGGGCGCGGTCCCGGGCCGACGTACTTGGCTGTAGGACGGATCAGACGACCTTCCCGCATTTGCTCGAGGATGTGTGCCGACCACCCCGCGGTCCGCCCGCAGGTGAACATCGGGGTGAACAGCTCCGGTGGGACCTGGGCGAAGTCAAGGACGACCGCGGACCAGAACTCGACGTTGGTCGCCAGCACGCGATCGGGCTTGCGGGCTGCGAGCTCGGCGAGCGCAGCTTGCTCGAGCGCTTCGGCGACGGCGACCCGGGGAGACCCGAGCCGCTGCGCGGTTGCCCGGAGCACACGGGCGCGTGGATCCTCCGCGCGATAGACCCGGTGCCCGAAGCCCATCAGCCGCTCCCCCCGGTCGAGCAGCGCCTGTACATATCGTTTGGCGTTGCCGCTTGCCTCGACATCGTCGAGCATGCTCAGCACGCGCGAAGGAGCGCCGCCATGAAGCGGCCCGGACAGCGCCCCGACCGCAGCCGATAGGGCCGCTGCTACGTCGGCACCTGTCGAGGCGACCACGCGAGCGGCGAAGGTCGAGGCGTTGACGCCATGCTCGGCGGCCGAGATCCAGTACGCATCGATCGCCTCGACGTGGCGCGGGTCGGCCTCGCCGCGCCAGCGAATCAGGAAGCGCTCGGCAATCGAGCGCCCGATGTCGACCTCTCGCTGCGGGACGGGTGGCTTACCGATTCCCCGCGCCGACTGGGCGACGAACGACAGGGTCATCACCGATGCTCGCGCCAGGCTGTCGCGGGCCTGCTCCTCGGAGATGTCGATCAGCTGTCCGAACCCCCATTGCGGCGCAAGCATCGCGAGTGCCGCCTGCACGTCCACCCTCGGGTCTCCGGAACGAACGCTAAGTGGATGTGGCTCCGCGGGCATCAGCCCGGGCCGGAGTTTCCCGTCCACGAGCAGTCCCCAGACCTCCGCGAACGGCACGTTGCCGACGAGCTCCTCGATGTCAACCCCCCGGTAGCGCAGCGCGCCGCCGGCCCGGTCGGGCTCGGCGATCTCGGTGGCGAAGGCGACGACGCCCTCGAGCCCGGACTGGACCTCCGAGGTCGCGCTCATCGAAATCGCCAGTCGCCCGCGGGCATGGGCACGCGCGGCGGCCCTCCGGTGTCGAGTGGGAGCGCGAGCATCGAGATCTGGAAGGCTAGATGGTCAACCACCCAGGTGGCCCATCCCGAAGACGGTCCGTGCCACGACGGTCCGTGACGGCCGGTCCGTGGTGGGGCGACCCGTGCCGGGCGCCAGCCGACCCTCGCACGGAGCCGGATAGGCTTAGCCGCGTGCTGGAGGTGTCGTTCCTGTCGGCGACGGAGCTGGCCGAGCTTGTCCGCGCGGGCGAGTTCAGTGCCCGTGAGCTCGTCGAGGCGACGCTTCGGAGGATCGACGAGCTCGATCCGACGGTGCGGGCGTTCACACACGTCGCGCACGATTCGGCGCTCGCCGCGGCGGACGCAATTCCTGCCGGAGACCGGCGGCCGTTCGCGGGCGTGCCGATCGCGATCAAGGACAACCGGCCAGTCGCTGGGATGCCGATCACGATGGGCAGCGACCTATTCGGCGACGCGATCGCTCCTCACGATGCATTCGTGGTGCGCCGACTGCGTCAGGCCGGCTTTGTGATCGTCGGCAAGACGAGCATGCCCGAAATGGGAATCCTGCCCACCACGGAGCCTCGCCGGTTCGGCCCCACCCACAATCCTTGGGCGCTGGACCGCACGCCGGGGGGATCGAGTGGCGGCGCGGCGGCGGCGGTCGCTGCAGGAATGGTTCCGATCGCCCACGGGAACGACGGCGGCGGGTCGATCAGGATCCCGGCGTCGTGCTGCGGGCTGGTCGGCCTCAAGCCGGCTCGGGGCCGAGTCTCGGTCGGACCCGACAGCGGGCACAGTTTTCTTGTCAGTGATGGCGTGCTGAGCAGAACCGTTGGGGACACCACCGCGGCGCTCGATGTGATCGCGGGCTACGAGCCTGGCGATGCGAACTGGACGCCGCCACCGGTTCGTCCGTATGGAGAGCTCGCCGCCGTCGATCCCGGGCGTCTTCGGGTGGGCCTGGCGCTGGCCGCGCCGCTCGATGGCGCGGAGCTCGATCTTGTCAGCGAGCGCGCCGCACTCGACGCCGCTTCCCTGCTCGAGACGCTCGGTCACGAGGTCGAGGAGGTGAATCCTCCATGGCGCCAGGAAGGGCTGCTGTCAGATTTCACTCGAGCTTTCGGACCGCTGGTCTCGTTGGCCACCTGGCTCGGGGGAGCACTCGCCGGGCGCGATCCGACCGCGCACGACGTCGAGCCGCTGACCTGGGAAATGTACGAGCGTGCCCGCACCCAGGACACAATCAGTCTTCTGGTGGCGCAGAGCCGGCTCGAGGCTCTGGCCCGCACGTTCGTGACCTGGATGTCGCCGTACGACGTGCTGCTGACCCCGGCGCTTGCCTCGCGTCCGGTGAAGATTGGTGAGATTCATGGGCGAGGCCCGGACCCATGGGGGAACTTCCGGCGCTCGGGATATTTCACCCCGTACACGGCGATCGTCAACGTGACCGGCCAGCCGGCCATCAGTCTCCCGCTGTATCACGGCTCCGAGGGGTTGCCGCTCGCCGTTCAGCTGATCGGACCGCCCGCCCGGGAGGAGCTCCTGCTGAGCCTCGCCGGACAGCTCGAGGCTGCTTTGCCGTGGGCGGGACGACGGCCGGAGCTCGCTGCACAGGCTGTTTGAATGGGGCCAGACGCCGAGGACGCTGGGCACGCTGCTCGAGGCGGGACTATCCGCCGAGCACGGCGGCCATCCGCCGAGGTGACACCCCAAGGGCCTCCGCATCTGCTGCGCCACGGCTAGCGATCAGCGGAACCTCCAGCAGTTCCACCTCGTCCCAGGTCGCGAACGCCGCCGGTCCCAGCATCAATTCCAGCAGCTTCAGCATCCGCCTAACCAGGCCGAGACGCACGTGCACAATGGGGCGGCTGCGGCCGAACGAGCGCAGCGCGACGCGGACGATCTCGTCGTAGGTGAGCACCTCGGGGCCGGCCAGCTCGAACCGGGCGCCGTGCGAATGGTCCGCCGCCGCGCCTTCGGGCAGCGCGGCGATCACGCACTCGGCGACATCCTCGGCCCAGATCGGCTGGAACGGAGCCCTTCCGGGGCCGGCAACCGGCATCAGCGGAAGCAGCGACAGTCGCTCGAGGATCCGCAAGAAGGGATCCCCGGGGGAATACACGAAGCCCGGCGCGAAGATCGTATGGGAGAGCGAGGAGCCGGCCACAGCCTGCTCCGCGAGCGCCTTGGCGCGCATCAGGCGCGCGGGACCCTCCGCCGACGCACTCAGGGTCGAGAAGAACACGAAGCGCTCCACGCCGGCGCGCTCGGCGGCCTGGACCAGCCGCCAGGTGGCGCCGCCCGTCAGCTCCTCGATCGAGCCTCCAGGCTGGTCGCGAATCGCGGCCGCGAGATGCACGACCGTGTCCACCCCCCGAAGGGCATGCCGGAACGACGTAGGATTGCCAAGCTCGCCCAGAGCGATCTGGACCCGCACTCGTTCGGCTCCAAGCCGGCGGGGATCGCGTACCAGACAGCGGACCGGTGTCCCGGCGGCGGTCAAGCGCCTGAGCAGCGGGAGGCCGATCGTGCCAGTCGCACCGGTCAGCAGCAGCACGGCCGGGAATCTATTAGCTGCGTGAAGCGGGTAGGAAATCGGCCGTGAGTACAGGCGCACAGGCAGCGACTGGCGCGAAGCTAACCTCAGCGCAAGGGTTCCTCGCCGGCGCATACGCGTTCGCCGTCACGATGGTTGGCACCACGCTGCCGACGCCCCTGTATGCGTTCTATCGGGAGCGCTTCGGCTTCTCGGAGTTGATGATCACCGTGATCTTCGCCACGTACGCGTCGGGTGTCATCACTGGGCTGCTGCTGTTCGGCCGCGTCTCAGACCAGCTTGGGCGGCGTCCTGTGCTGCTCGCTGGCCTGGCGCTCTCGGCTACCAGTGCAGTGTGCTTCCTGCTTGCCGGCGGGCTCGCCATGCTGTTGGTGGGACGCCTCATCTCCGGACTCTCTGCCGGGATCTTCACCGGCACCGCGACCGCCCTGCTGGTAGATCTCGCCAGCAGCAGGAGCCGCGGAACGCTTGTGGCGACCGTCGCGAACATGGGCGGTCTTGGCTGCGGTCCGCTAATCGCCGGAGCGCTCGCGCAATGGGTTAGCTCACCGATTCGAGTTCCTTTCTGGGTCGACCTTGGGCTGCTGGTGCCGGCGGCAATCGGCGTGTGGGCACTGCCCGAACCGGTGAAACGCACCGGTAGCCGGTGGATCCAGCGACCCGAGCTGAGGGTCCCGGCCGAGCTCCGCTCACTGTTCATCCGAGCCGCGCTGGCCGGTTTCGCGGGGTTTTCGGTCCTTGGCCTGTTCACCGCCGTCTCGCCCGCGTTTCTCGCGCAGGGTTTGTCGGTTAAGAGCCCCGCGGTCGTCGGCCTGGTGGTGTTCGTCGTGTTCGCGGCCTCGGCCGTTGGCCAGATGCTGCTGGGCCGTTTCCCTGATCCGATGTCGGTCGGCTGCGGGACCCTGATCGCAGGGATGGCGCTCCTGGCGCTCGGCCTGGCGCTCTCATCGCTGGCGCTGCTCGTATTGGCCGGCATCGCCGCCGGCCTCGGCCAGGGGCTCAGCTTCCGCGCCGGGCTCGACGCGCTGACCGAGGCCGCTCCGCCTGAGCACCGGGCGGCGGTCGCCTCGAGCTTCTTCATCGCCGCCTACCTGGCGATCTCAGTGCCGGTGATCGGCGAGGGAGTGCTCGCCGATCTGGCGGGCCTGCGGACGGCCGGTTTGATCTTCGCCGGCGTCGTGGCGAGCCTTGCGGCGGTGACACTCGCGCTGCTGGCCAGATCACGCGCCACGGCCGCCTGAGCCGCATGTACGTAGAATCGGTATTCGTCGGGACCCGTCAGTCCGGCGTCCCGGAACTGAACCTGAAAGGGAACTAGAGAACTTCCATGGCCTACGTCATCGCCGAGCCGTGCATTGGCACAAAGGACAACTCGTGCGTTGAGGTGTGTCCTGTCGACTGCATCCATCCCACGCCCGATGAGCCCGATTACGACGATGTTCCGATGCTCTACATCGATCCGGAGGAGTGCATCGACTGCGACGCCTGCGTCGAGGCGTGTCCCGTGGATGCTTGCTTTGCGGAGGATCAGCTGCCCGAGGAGTGGGCGCACTACGCGAAGCTGAACGCGGACTACTACAGCCGCGGCAGCTAGCTCACACCGTCAGCGCGCAATGGCCGGGACGACCCCTCCGGCCAGCATCAAGCCATCGGGAGCGACATGCCCGATGGCCGTGGCGCGGCTGCGGGAGCGCTCGCCTGCATGACAGGCAGCTCAACCGGTGAGAGCGCCATGAGACCGCGCGCCGCATAGCGGAGCGCCTGGGCTGCCGGATCCTCGGGGTCCGAGAAGACAACGGGGATCCCCGCGTCGGACTGCGCACGGAGCGTGAGCGTCAGCGGGATCTTTGCCAGCAGCGGAACCTCGAGCTCCTCGGCAAGCAGCTGGCCGCCGCCCTCGCCGAACAGTTGATAGCGCTCACCGTCGGGTGTTACGAATCCCGACATGTTCTCAATCACGCCTGCGATCTCGAGCTTCAGCTTGCTCGCCATCTCAGCGGACCGGCGGGCAACCTTCTGGGCGACCGCCTGGGGCGTGGTCACGATCAGGAACTTTGCCTGCGGGAGGAGCTGAGCGAGCGTCATCGAGACGTCTCCTGTCCCGGGCGGCAGGTCGACGAGCAGGTAGTCGAGCTCGCCCCATTCGACGTCCTCCAGGAACTGCTGGAGCGCCTTGTGCAGCATCGGCCCGCGCCACACTACAGCCGCATCCTCCTCGACGAAGAATCCGATCGACATCACGGTGATCCCGTCGTAGGCCGGGAGCGGCACGATCTTCCGGTCGGCGTTGACTTTCGGGCGCTGGGCTCCGACACCCAGCATCCGAGGCTGCGAATAGCCCCACACGTCTGCGTCCAGGACCCCCACTCGCTTGCCCTCCGCGACGAGCGCGGCCGCAAGGTTCGCCGTCACGCTCGACTTTCCGACTCCGCCCTTCCCCGACCCGATGCAGATCACGTTACTCACCTGCGCGAGCGCCCCCTCTGGGAGCGAGGAGCGCCCGAGCTTGCTTCCGAGCGCCGCCTTCTCCGAGTCGGAGAGGACGTCGAAGCTGACGTTGACTGCTGCCACCCCATCGAGCTCGTGGACCGCGCTGGCGACTCCAGTCTGGAAATGGCCACGAATCGGGCATCCCGGGGTGGTAAGGGAGACCATCACGTCGACGACACCGTTGTCGTGAATGTCCACGGCGCGGACCATCTCGAGTTCGACGATGTCGCGCCGGAGCTCCGGATCGATCACCGAGCGCAGCGCTCCCATCACCTGATCGCGGGTGGGCATGTCTTCATTGTAGGCAGGCCGTCATTTGCCCCGAGAGGGCTCTCAAAGACCAACCGGGGCGCCACTTTCGTGACGCCCCGGCGGTTGAGGGAGGAGAGGGTGCTGCGTTCGCCGGCGAGGTATGAGGACGGCGAGCCTGTCCCGCTGCTGGCGCTCTCCTGGGGCGCCGCGCGGGGGAAGTCGTTAGTTCAGCGAGCTGGGATGAGCCCTTGAGCGCTGCCGACGAGCTTGCCGACCCGATCGGTCCGCTTCTCGAGATCGCGGCGAGGGGGGCGTACCTCGCGCTCCAAGCGGGGACAGGCCGCAGTTCTCAATCGAACATATGTTTGTAAACCACGAGTCTAGCGTCGTTACATCATATGGACGATTTGGCCGCCCTGGGGGGGGTCTCGGCCTTCCGTCAGGCCTGGACGCCGGTCCCGCCGGCACCGTCCGCGTCGGGCTGAGCGGGCATCGTGCGCGCGATCCAGGCGGGGGGGTTCTGCAGCTCCTCGAGCGTCGGGAGTGCCTCCGGGGCGGAGAACACATGGTGAAGCGCGACGACGCCGCGCTCAGCGACGACTGCGTCGCAGAACTTCTTTCCCTGCTCGTACTGGCGGAGCTTCAGCTCGAGGCCGAGCAACCTAGCCATCAGTCGGGACAGTCCGGACTGAGAGCGCCGGCGTCGATCGAGGGCCTCGCGCAGCTCCGAGAGCGACGGGATCAGGTCGGGCGCCACGGCATCCATCACATGCTCGGCGTGGCCCTCGACGACAGCCATCACGGCCTGGACACGATCGAGCGTGGCGCGCTCGGCGTGGGTGGTCACGATCGTGATCAGATCCCCTTCGCGGAGCGCCTTCATCACATTTTTCATCTCGTCTCCGGTCGGGATCCGGACTCGCCGCGGGGCGTCGAAGCGAAGCTCTGCGCTGCGCAGGAGCTCCCGAACGAGCCCGGCGAGATAGGAATGCAGCCAGGGAACGCCCGCGAACTGGATCGCATGCGTGACCTCATGAAGCGTCACCCACGTCATGAATTCCTGCTCTTCGGCGCCAAACGCTTGGACGGCCTGACCGAGGTTCGGCATCACGAACAGCAGTCGTGGGGGACGGTCCTCGACCGCCTCGTCGAGCAGCACGAGCTCGTATTGGCCAAGCACCCGCTGCCCGAGATAACCGAGGACGACGCCGACTTCGGTGCTCAGCACGAGGCCAGCGCCGATCTGGACTGCGGGCCCTAGCGGGCCGAAGTTCTTCCCGGTGCTCTCCAGTACCGGATCGAGCAGCAGTCGCATCGAAGCGATGTTGCTCTTGACCCACTCCGGGCGGCTGATCCCCTCCGGATCCGGCAGCGGTGTGGCGGGTGTCAGGCCGGTGTACGCGGTCACTCGGGCCTCCGATTCGGTGGCCAGGGTCCGCAGGTCTGCGTCTGGGGGCGGCGCGTCCCCGCTGCCCGCGACGAAGGTCGCGATCCGCTCGGCGATGATCCAGTCGATCACGCGGGGATCCTCTCGAGCTGCCGCAGCGTCTCGACGCTCCGGGCAGCGACAACGGGCGAGCTCGGCTGTGCATCGAGCGGCGCCGCAAGCGGGTCCTCACAGCTTGGGAAGCCCACGAAGCCTCCCGCCTCTCGGACGATCAGCTGGCCGGCGGCGGCATCCACGCCGCGGGCACGACGAAGCGAAACCATTCCGTCGAATCTAGCCGCAGCGACCTGGCACAACGACGAGGCGATCGTCCCCAGCGCACGCAGCCGGTATGCAGAGCCGACCAGGGCATCGATCGAGGCCGCCACCCACCGCGGGTCAGCGGACTCGATTCCGAGCACCTCGAGCCGGCCGTCGCGCCCCCGGCGCTCGCCGAGCGACGGATCGAGCGGGACGCCGTCGAGCCACGCTCCCTCGCCTCGCCGAGCCCACCACTCCTCGCTGGGCCCGAAGTCGTAGACGTAAGCAAATGCGACATCAGCCATCGTCTCCCCGTCCGCCACGGCGATCGAAAGGGCGTGATGGGAGATGCCTCGCTTGGCGTTCAGAGAGCCGTCGATCGGGTCGATGATCACCCGCACTCCCGGATCTCCATAGTCGATCTCACCGCGCTCCTCGGAGAGCGCAACGAATCGGTAGCCCTCGCCGCGCAGCCGTTCGAGCTCATTCACCACGAGCTTTTCGGCGCTGCGATCGATCACCAGCGTTCGGTCTCCGCCGCTTCCGCGAGTACCGGTCTCTACCGCCCGCTCCTCGGTGCTCGGCGTCTCGGCGAGCATCCGCGTCAGGCCCTCCGCCGCTCGGCGGCAGAGTCCAAGCCAGTCTGCTTCGAGTGCCGAGCGAGTGGAGGTCATGCCGGACCTATCCTGTCAGAGTGGGTCCAGAGCCAGAAGCCGTTCGCGAGCAGGGGCGCGTTTCGGACTGGACCTACGACGGCGCGCTTGCACCGGACGGCGAGCCGATCTCTCATTCCCGACTACTTCCCGCACAGCGCGCAGCAGTCACACACCGCGGGCTCAGGCTGCTCGTGCTCGGCGCCGCCGGGACCGGGAAGACGCGCACGCTCGAGGCTCGTTTTCGCTGGGTCGTGGAGGAGGGCTGTGCTCCGGAGCGGATCGCGCTCGTTGCCCCGTCGCGTCCGCGCGTCGAGCTGCTCCGGATCCGGATCGAGACGAGCCTCGAGCGACCTTACGAGGAACTTTTCATCCTCACGCCGCTCGAGCTGGCGAGCCTGGTGGTCAGCGCCGGCAGCACAGGAATCGACACACCCGAGTCGCTGCTTGAAGCGGGAGACCGGCTCGCGATGCTCAGCGAGCGAATCGACGAGCTGTCGCTCGAGCGACATGATTTCGGCGGTAGCGCGAACGCCCTTCTCGGTGGCTTCATCCGGCGGATCGACCGGCTGAAAGCCGAGCTGATCGGCGCCGACGCCTACGCCCGGTGGGCCGCGCGACTGGCCGAGCTTGGAGCCGATCCATCGGAGGCCGGGCTCGAGCGAGAGTTCGCCGAGGTCTACAAGACCCACGAGCGGATGCTCGCCGAGACAGGCGCCCGGGACGCGGGCGATGTGATCATGGACGCGCTCCGCCTCGTGCGGGGGCAGCCGCGGCTCGCGAGCCGCTTCGAGCATGTCCTGATCGACGATGCCCACGAGCTCGACCTCGCGCCTGCGACGTTGGTCCGCGAGCTGGCAGGCGGAGGCCTCACCGCTGCGGGGGATCCCCGCCAGGCCCTGCGGCGGTTCCGCGGGGCCGGGAGCGCGACGATGCGGAGATTCGAAGGAGGCGGCGCACAGATCATCGAGCTGGACAGGAGCGTCCGCTGCTCAGAGCGCGTCCTGCGGGCGGCCTGCTCGCTCGTCGGCGTCGCCTGCGAGTCATCGGGCGCGCGTGGCGAGGTGGCATTCTGGCGCTGCGCCAACGAGCGGGCACAGGCACAGTCGGTGGCGGCCGATATCGAGCGCCTGATCGCCAACGATGGCCTCGAGCCGGGACGGGTCGCCGTGATCGTCCCGGATGTGACACGCGAAGGACAGGCTGTCGGCGTCGCGCTCGAGGAGCGCGCTGTTCCCCACCGCGTGCTCGGCGAGGCGGCGTTCTTCCGGCGCGCCGAGATCCGCGATGTCCTGGCCTGGCTGCGGCTCCTAACCGACGCGTCGGACGCTGCAGCAGTGGTCCGCGCGCTGGCCCGCCCACCGACCGAGCTGCGCTCGGTCGACATCGCTCGCTGCACACAGATCGCCCGCCGACGCAAGCTGGACATGGTCGCGGCGCTGGCCGCGGCGACCGAATCGCCCCAGGTTCCTCCCGAGGCGCGCGAGCGCATCCGTGTATTCCTAAAGCTGTTCCGGGCCGGCGTGAGGACGATTGATACGACGCGCCCGGACCTGTACGTCCATCGCCTGATTGACATGCTCGGGCTGCGCCGCCAGCAGGTGTTCGCCGCACAGGCCGATGTGGTGGAGCGGCTGCGGGCGCTCGCGCATCTGGGCGAGCTCGCGTCCGCATACGTGCGCAGATCGCCGAACGCGACCGCCCGGGAGTTCGCCCGCCAGTTGGCCGCGGTCGCCGATTTCGGGTTGCGCGAGCAGGAGGAGCCCGACCTTTCCAACGCCCGCACTGTGCAGGTGCTGCCGTTCGAGGCCGCCGGGGCGCTCGACGTCGATCAGGTTTACGTCCTCGGGCTCCACGCCCGGACGTCGATGCCCGCCCAGGAACCGATTCCGGATCCCCTCCTACACGAGGAGCTGCCGAGGGACGCAGACCTCGTGCGGGCCGAGCGTCTCAGCCAGGCTCTGTACGTCGCGGTCAGCCGGGCCCGTGAGCGCGCGGTGCTCTGCTACCCGAGCGGTGGCGAGCGCGGGACCGAGATCGCTCCCTGTCCGCTGCTCGTGCGCGCAATGGAGGCGGTGCAGGGCGAGTGGGAGGAAAAACAGGAAGAGCTGTTCGGGCCGGCGGAGACGCTTCACTCGACCTATCGCCTGGTGCGCGACGAGCTTCTCGAGGGCACCATGCGAGCCGGGAGCCGGCTTGGAGAGCTCAGGTTCGACACCGACCTCGACGTGTCCCACGCCGTCGTGCGCTACCTGGAGCTGCTCAAGCTCGCGGCGCTGATCGCTCGCCCGGAGGGGCAGAGCGTCGCGGAGGGCCTCCGCGACGTCAACTCACGCATCCTCCAGGCCGTCACCGCCGAGCAGCGCGACATCTTCAGCACCTCGACGCTCGATGACTATCTGCTCGATGCCGAGCGCGATGCCCGCCGCAGGCTGCAGGCGCTGGCGGCTCGCGACGAGCCGTCGCTCGAGCAATTCCTGCCCAGGCGTGGGGATGGCGTCGTCCTGTCCGCCTCAGACATCGACACCTACCGGACCTGCCCGCTCAAGTACAAGTTCGCAAGGGTCTTCCGCATCCCGCAGGAGCCGACGATTCACCAGCGCTTCGGGATCCTCCTGCACCAGGTGCTGGAGCGTTTTCACGCTCACGAGCAACCGGCGGGGAAGCTCCCCGAGCTGCTCGGGCTGCTCGAGACCGGCTGGCGTCGCGGCGGCTTCGGCGACACAGAGGAGGAGCGCCAGCTGCGTGGCAAGGCGGCAGCGGCGCTGACCCGCTATCACGAGCGCTTCCAGTTCGAGCCTGCCGAGCCGCTGTGGTTCGAGCGGGCGTTCAGCTTCAAGCTCGGCCCCCACGTCTTGCGGGGGCGGGTCGACCGTGTGGATCGCCTTCCAGGAGGCGAGTACGAGCTGATCGACTATAAGACCGGACGCCCGAAGAGCAGCGCCCAGTTGGCCGACGATGTGCAGCTGTCGCTGTATGCGGTTGGCGCGCGCGAGGCGTGGAACCTGGATACCTCTCAGCAGGCTTACTACTACCTACTGGATGACCAGAAGGTGACTGTCGCCGAGGATGGCGATGACCGCTCTGAATGGGTGACCGAAGTTGCGATGGAGGTGGGGGAGGGGATCCTCTCCCAGGGCTTCGAGCCGACGCCCTCGTTCGCAGCGTGCTCGATCTGCGACTACCGGCTGGTGTGCCCGGCCGCTGAGCGCTGAGTCCGGTTCTCAGCCCGGTCCGAGTCCGGTTCTCAGCCGGGCCCGGGCGCGGGTGGTCCGTCACCCGATCGCTGGCCACCTCAGCACCACGCGCGATCGATTCGTTTCCATATTGGGACAGGATCGATCACACGCCGGCGGTGGCGTGACCGGTTTGTCTGCTTCAGCCCTGACCGGGCGGGTCGTCGCTCGCCTGCTGGCGCAGAAAGCGCTGTAGCTCCCGGGCGATCGCATCGCCTGAAGGGAGCTCGCCCGACTGTTCCGCGGCTTCACTTTCGGCCGCCTGCTCGAGACGCTCGACGAACGCCTGGACGTCGGGGTCGCTCTGCACCGCCAGGTTGACCTGGCGCTCGTACTCCGCCGCGGCGCCCTCGAGCTCCGAGGCGTCGACCGCGACGCCGACCAGCCCCTCGAGCCTTCGGACAAGCGCGAGCGCGGCCGTCGGATTGGGAGCCGCCGCAACGTAATGGGGCACCGCAGCCCAGAGGCTCGCGGACGGAAGCCCGCTGCTCTGGCACGCCGCATGGAGGACGCCGATGATCCCGGTCGGCCCTTCGTAGCTCGACCGAGCGAGCCCCAGGCGCGCTACCAGCGCAGCATCGGAGGCCAGGCCCGTCACCGCCACAGGCCGCGTATGCGGTACGTCCGCAAGCAGCGCCCCGAGCGTGACCACAAGCTGGGTCCCGAGCGCCTCGGCCAGCTCCACTACAACGCGGGTGAAAGTGCGCCAGCGCAGCGACGGCTCGCTCCCGCAGACCAGCACCAGATCTCTCGGCGCGCGTGGCACCCTGGCCTCGTAGAGCTCGACGGCTGGCCACTGGATCTCCCGGGCCTGTCCATCTGCCAGGGCCACCCGAGGCCGTGTGCTCTGGAAGTCGTAGAACTCTTCGGGGTCGATCGTCGCGAAGCGCTGCGCACCCAGGGCGCCTGCCACGAAGCTCAGCGCGCTCGAGGCGGCGTCGGCCGCATCGTTCCAACCTTTGAAGGCGCACACGAGTGCCGGAGCCCGCAACCCGTCTGGGCGGTACTCCCACTGAAGTGGCTGCATCCGCTTCACCATAGATGATGCGCATATGAGCTCAGCCGAATCGACCCTCACGCCAGTCAGCTCACTCCGGCCCGGGCAGGAGGTTCGCGGCGTGTTCGCATGCACCCGTAAAGATCGGCTCACAACCAAGACCGGATCCCCATATCTGGCCCTCGAGCTCCGCGATCGCACCGGCACGATCCAGGCGAGAGCTTTCCGGAACGCCGACGTCCTCGCGGGACTGTTCGAGCGGGGACAGGTGGTGCAGGCGCGAGGCACGGTCGAGCGGTTCCGCGACCAGCTCGTGCTCGAGGTCAGCGAGATAGCGGCAGCCAGCGAGCTTACGGTTGACCCCGCCGCGTTCCTACCCTCGGCCTACCGGGACCTCGACGAGCTCGACGGGTTCCTCGAGCACCTCGCCCGTGAGGTTCACGATCCGGGGTATCGAGGGTTGCTCGAGGAACTGCTCGGCGACTTGGAGCTGCGCGCACAGTGGCGCCGGGCGCCGTGCAGCCGCGCGGGCCACCACGCCTACCTAGGAGGTCTGCTCGAGCACACCGTGGCGGTCACGACGCTCGCCTACGAGGTCTGCCAGCTACATCCGCGACTGAACAGCGACCTGCTGCTGACCGCAGCCGTCACCCATGACCTTGGCCGAACGCGAGAGTTCAGCTACGGAGCGGAGCTTGGATTGACCGACGAGGGCCGTCTACTCGGGCATCTCGTGATTGGCGAGCGCATCCTGTCCGAGCGCGCGCCGGAGCTCGAGGTAGGGCGCAGGCTCGCGCTGCTCCATTGCGTCCTCGCCCATCATGGGCCATCGAGCGCCCCGGGAGGTCGGTTCGCTTCGGCGGAGGCGCTTGCGCTCTTCCGCGTCAACGCTCTCGACGCCGGCGTCAAGGAGGCATTCGAGCACGGCATCGGATAGCCGCGACGCTTGCGACCCGTCAGCCTGACGGAGCGCCTGCGATCTACCATCCGCCGCGGCGCGGCACGGGCCTGGTGGCCCATCCAGTCTTCAAAACTGGCAGGGCCGGGCAGCCCCCGGCTTGGAAGGTTCGATTCCTTCGCCGCGTCGTGGCTGGAAATTGGGATTGCTGTGTCGGCGGCGTAGCAGGTGCCTCGCCGGCCACGGGTCGGACCCTGGCATTCGCCAAACTCGCGTCTCCCGCGGGGCGCGCCGCGCGGCTGTCTCCGTGGGCCCCGTATCCGCGCAAA
The DNA here is from genome assembly GCA_030948665.1 of Actinomycetota bacterium. Taxonomy (GTDB): domain Bacteria; phylum Actinomycetota; class Thermoleophilia; order Solirubrobacterales; family Solirubrobacteraceae; genus Palsa-465. Next base: position 31,991 of record JALYZY010000152.1, read on the forward strand.
CCGGGTCGGACGAGCCATCGAGGTCGACACCAGCGCCGGCGTCGAGCAGCTCTCGATCGTCGCGCGCGGTCGTCCGTCGCGCTGGGCGCTCCGGTCGGCCGCCTGGGGGGCGATTGCACCTGTGGCCACGTCGAAGGCCAAGACAGCGCACGGTCTCAACGAAGAGATCACCGTAGCCACCCGCCGCACACCCTCCGCGTTTCGTTGCTCATACAGGTGAAGAACACGGCCGCCAGCCAAAGGCCGTCGGACAGCGCTAGTGGGTGATCGCGACGGCTGCCGGGGCAGGCATCCCGATATACGCTTTCGCGGCCCTAGCTTTGCCCGTGACTGCAACGTCGAGCGTGCAGGCGTCGAGCAGCGCCCGGTTGCGCACGTGCGCCCGCAGGCAGACCGTCCGCGCTTTGTGCGCGACCGCCGGCGGCAGATCCTTCGCGTAGAAGGGCCGCGTCGGATGGCCGCTCTGCGCCTTGCCCTTGCAAACCGCAAGCAGCGACGCGGCCGGCGCTACCCGCCAGCTGTCGCCGTACTGGAAGTACAGCTGTTTGAACGAAAGCGGCTCGGTCAGCACAGTGCCGCCACTCGTCGCCAGCTGGGTCAGGTGGCCGTTCGCGTTCACGAGCAGGCCGCGCACGTTCGACGGCTTCTCGCCGAGGCCGACGTTGACGTCGAGCCAGGTCGGGTTGAGTGTGACGAGCACGCTGTCGCCGCGCGGGCCGCGGATCAGGTAGCCGCCGCCGGTCCGATTGATGTCGCTGCCGTCGGGAAGCAGCAGCGGGCTACCCGGGTTGACGGTGACCGGTTGGCCGTTCACGTCGACCTGGTTCGGCAGGCAGACGGCGAACCTGGTGCTGCCGATCTGCGCCCCGATCGCCGTGTTCACGGCGGCGTTCGGCCAGGTAGGGGCTCCGGAGACCTGGCGGGCCTCGATGACGAGGTCCGGCGAGCGCTGAGCGAGCACGAAGTCGCCGGTCGCCTGGTAGTCGTAGAGCAGGCGGTGAAAGGTCGTCAGGTGGGTGTCGCCGATCCCGCTCGCTGTCTGGCACGAGGACGGAGTGCCGCCGGGAGCGTTGCTCTGTGTCGAGACGATCGCGGGCGAGGCGCTTGTCCCCACCGTCGCGGTCCCGACCAGGTTGAGGTTGTTCGTCTCGCCCGTGAAGCTTTCCCCTTCGCAGGTGGGGGCGCTTCTCGTCCCGTTGTGCACGGTCGTCTTGACGACGATCGTCGAGCCGGAGTTGAAGGTTGCCTGTCTCCCGCTGTAGTCGCCGATGACGGCGAACTCGGCGTCCGTCCAGTTCGAGCCGGCGCCGAGCGACAGAATGCTGCCCATGTTCGCGGCGCTCGCGCTTGTGGCACCGTAGAACATCTTCACCGTGTCGTTACCAGTGGCGCTGGCGCTGGCGTCGAGCTGCATCGTGCTTAGGCTCGTGATCGGCTGCTTCGGGACGCTCGTCTGCATCGGGCCGTTTTCGTAGCAGTCGGTGTGGCCCCCACCCGGCGCGAAGCTTGCCCATCCTGACGGGCAGGTCGCGTCGTAGTTGATCAGCCAGTACTGGATGAGGATCGCCTGGCTGCCGCTTTCGTAGAGGAACTGCTGCCAGCCTTGGCAGCCTGGATGTCCGGTGCACAGTGGCGTCCCGGAGAACGTGTTGGTGTTGAGTTGGAGCGAGTAGACGTTTGCGGTGCCCCCGACGTTTTCGCTCGTGACACCGCTGACGCTCGGGAAGGAGCCTTCCGCCGCGCTGATCGAGCCGGTCACCCGGGCGGACCAGTCGGTGCCGTTGCCGACCACGGCTGGGCGGTGCCCATGCTTCGGGATCGCCGGACGGAGCCGCACCTTGACGCAACCGACCCGCTTCCAGACGACCTGCGGATAAACGGCCTTGAAGCAGCCCTGCGCTGGCACGCGCAGACTCCGGACCGCCAGCCGCCACGCGGCCCGGTCGAGATGCGGCTTCGCCGCGCCCGCGTTCGTGAGCTGGCCCCCGCTCTGCGTCAAAGCGAGCAGCGCGAGCACACCAAGGAGAGCCAGGCTTCGCCGTCGGGTCATCCCGGGACCTCCTCGTCAGAGTGCGGTGCAGCGAAGCTCCACGCCAGCTGCCCGAGAAATCACCAACCCTCAGCCGAATGTACCACTCAGAACCGCACCGTGACGGCTACTTGCTCGCGCGGATGGCGCGTTCGAGTCGGGCGAGGCTGTTCGGCACTCCTCGCCCGTGCTCCTCGCGGAGCTCGGCGGTGGGGAAGCCGGACTGGATGATGGTCATCAGGGTCAGGTCGTCGTGAGGCTCGAAGGTGAACTTCGATCGCGAAGTCGAAGCTCGATCCGTCGGGGCGGCTCTCGGTCGTGGCCAGCACGAGCCGCCGTGGACGGTCGATGACCTCGAAGACGTGCCGGTGGCGGTACAGGTGGCTGCGCGAGGGGCCGAACCTGATCGTCCAGACGCCGCCCACACGCAGGTCGCAGTACGACTCGACGATCCAGCCCGGGTCGTCCTGCCCGTAGAAGGCCAGGCGTCCGTCCTCCGCGGTGAACGTGTCGAAGACGACGTCGGGAGGCGCGTCGATCACGCGGTCGATGCGCAGCTCGTCGGTCATCGGTGCTTCTCGACGTAGGCGCCGAACCGGTCCAGCCGGCGCTGCCACGCCTGCCGGTAAGCGTCGATCCAGCCCGTCGCGTCCTCGAGCTGCGCGGAGCCGAGCCGGCACTCGCGCGCGCGCCCGACCTTCGCGGTGATGACGAGATCGACCTCCTCGAGGATGCCGACGTGCTTCTTGACGCCGTTGAGCGTCAGCCCGAAGGGCTCGGCGAGCTCGCCGATCGTGGCCGGTCCGCCGCCGAGGCGCTCGAGGATCTCCCGGCGCGTCGGATCCGACAAGGCGAAGAACGTGCGATCCAAGATCTTGTTATAGTGCACCGATCGGTGCACTATAACGCGGATGGATGACATGACCCCAGTCCAACTGACCGCCCTGCCCGACGGCCCCTACCGGGTCGAGGGCGATGTTCCGATCCTCGATCGCGACGGGGGGCCGATCCCCGATCGCGGCTCGCCCGTCCATCTCTGCCGCTGCGGCCGCTCGGCCGACAAGCCCTTCTGCGACGGCTCGCACGCCCGCACCGGATGGAAGGACAACGCGTGAGCGACTCACCGGCGCAGCGCAAGCTCATCCTCTACATGTCGATGTCACTCGACGGCTTCGGGGCCCGACGCGACGGGGCCATGGACTGGCTCGGGGTGTCACGGCCGTACGACGACCACCGCCAGCGCGCGGTGGCCGAGCTGCTGGGCCAGACCGGCACGCTGGTGCTCGGTCGCCGGTCCTACGAGGAGATGGCCCAGGCCTGGCCGACCTCGCAGAGCCCGACCGGCGAGTTCATGAACGCGCTGCCGAAGATCGTGTTCTCCAGCACCCTAACCGAGGTCGAGTGGACCAACGCGCGCGTCACCCACCGGCCGGTGGAGGAGGAGATTCCCGAGCTCAAAGGCCAGCCGGGCAAGGACATCGTCGTATTCGGCGGAGCGAGCTTCGCGCGCTCGCTCGCCGGCCACGACCTGATCGACGAGTACCGCATCAACGTCCACCCGACCGCGCTCGGCGACGGCCTGCCGCTGCTGCCCGGGCTGCGGGAGCCACGGCGACTCGAGCTAGTCAGCAGCACCGCTTGGGCCGACGGACCCATCACCCAGACTTACGTATCTCGCACGGAGACCGACTCATGGCACGCGTGATCTGCGACATGTCGACTTCGCTCGACGGGTACGTCACCGGCCCAAATGACAGCCGCGAGAACCCGTTCGGCGACGGTGCCGAGATGCTGCACGACTGGATGTTCGACGCGGCGACAGACGAGGACCAGGCCATCCTGCAGGACATGCTCGACAGCGTCGGCGCCATCGTCATGGGTCGGAAGTCATTCGACAAGAACGAGGGCGTCGGTGGTTGGGGCGACAGCGGCCCGGTCGGCGACACCCCCTGCTTCGTGGTCACCCACCACATGCCATCCAGATCGCACCCGCCGATCTACACGTTCGTCACCGACGGCGTGGTCAGCGCGATCGAGCGGGCCAAGCACGCGGCGGGCGACCAGGTCGTCGGTCTGCACGGCGCGACCGTCATGCAGCAGGCACTCCCGCTTGGCCTGGTCGATAAGATCCGCGTGCACGTGATCCCGGTCCTGCTCGGTGGCGGCACGCCGCTGTTTGCGACCCTGGACTCGGCGATCAGCCTCGAACGCACTCAAGTGCTGGTTACCCCTGCCGCGACGCACCTGGGATTTCGGGTGATGCGGTAGCGACGACGCACGCCGACCTTGCCGCACGCGCGGTCCCGATCATGTGGCTGCGGGCAGCAGCACGCGGTCGATGACGTGGATGAGCCCGTTTGAGGCTTCGATGTCGGCGCCGGTCACGCGAGCGCCGTCGACGTGGATGCTGCCGGGGACCGACACCGACAGCTCCTCGCCTTGCACGGTCGGCGCCTTCGCAAGTCCGACGACGTCGGCGGCGGTGACCCGGCGATCCCCGCGATCAGGGTCGTGAACGCACCGGCGTCCCTGGCCGTCTCGACGATGTTCTTCGGCATTTCTGCCCCCCGATGATTGTGGTTTTGGTCATGCGGCCACCATCGGGCCGGGGTCTGCTTCTGCTGGTGCCTGCTGCGGCTCGGATGGCAGCTGCTGCTCACGGGCGAGCCTCTGTGTCGCCGCGTAGCGACCGTCGAGGATCGCCGCGTAGATCAGCAGCGCGAGCGCGGCCGCGACGATCAGCGTGACGAGCACGCCGACCACGAACAGCCCCGGCGCGCTCATCGCTCGTCACGCCGCAGCACGACCCCGCCGAGCGAGAGGATCGACGGCACCCACAGCCCGACGAAGATCCCCTGCTCCTTATCGCCCCCGAACCACAGCACCACCGATAGGACGAACGACACGAACGCGCCGAACAGGATCAGCGCCCGCGCACCAACCTCGGGGCGGGCCATGACAAGCGTTTGAACCTTCTCCATCGAACACCATCCTTATACAGAGACTAGACGTAACTGGGACAAAGGTACTCGATCGAGGCGCTTCGTGTCGAGTGTTTGTCGAAGGTGTGTATAGCCAGCTCGTGATAACCGGCCCCGCACCGCTTCGGATCGCGGCGAATTCGCCGCGCCGCGTGGGTGTGACCCACGAACTGCTCAGCGCCTGGGGGCGCCGCTACGGACTGCTGCGGCCGGTCGAACTCGACGACCTGCTGATGACGGCGCACGGGATGCCGCTGGTCGAGTATGAGGTCCTGCCGAAGCTGTCGATCGCCGGGGGCCGGATGCGAAGGTCGGAGCTCGCCAACGCGGCGCTGCTCAGCCGCAGCGCTGACCCGGATCGTCGAGGAGCTCGAGGCGCTTTAGCTCATCAGCCGGGAGCCGGACGACAGCGACGGCCGCGTCTTGATCGCGACGCTGACGGCGGCCGGGTGCAAGCGCTTCCTGGCGGCGCGGCGCACGCACGTCGCCAACGTGAGGCGACTGTTCCGGGAGCGCCTCAGCGTCGAGCAGCTGACCGGTCTCGGGAAGATCTGGCACGCGATCGCCGCGCACCTGCCCACCGGAGGCCAGCCGCCGGGCGCGCCGCTCACCGCAGCCGGGACGGGCTCGCGTCCGGGCGGGCTGACAGGTACGCGACGGCGCGCCCGGCCAGGTCGGCGGCGAATCTCAGTTCCGGCGAGCTCTGCGCCGGCGGCTCTCCCAGCCGGCTTGACACCTGCGCGGCGGCGCTCGGAGCAAGGCCCTGCAGGAGCGCTGCGGCGGCGAGCGTCGCGTCGTGCACTGCTGAGGGCTCGAACGACCAGGTCACCTCGAAGCGTCGGGCCAGCTCTGGCACCTTCCGCGGACTCGGCAGCTCCCAAGCCGCCAGGCAGGCCTTGGCGCCGGCCGAGTTGACGATCAGGGCCCACTCCCGCGCTAGCTGGTGGTCGCGGGCGATCGGCACCTCGGCCGGAGCGCCGGCGGGTTCCCGCAGTGTCTCGAAGTCGGCCACCGCCACGGCGATCGCCACTGTTCTGGCCAGCTCGCGCCAGCGGCGCTCGCTCTCCCGGTAATGGCGTTCGCGCTGGAAGCTCCCGATCAGCAGGCCGGTGCCGCCCCGCGCGCAGTGCTCGTCCTCGATCGCCCGCGTTAGCTGCAACAGCGCCGCCTTGGAGACGATCTGCGGCTGGAGGTTCGGGCGCTGCCGGCGCAGGGCGCCGAAGATCGAGTGGGGCGGCTCGCCGGCCGCCGCGAGCGCACGCATGATCGCCGCGGTCATCGTCAGCCCCTCTTGGCGCAGGCGGACCACCTCCTGGACGGACTCGACATCGCGTTCGGTGTAGCGGTGATGTCCGCCCGGGTGCCTCACCGGGACGGGGAACTGGTGGCGGGCCTCCCACATGCGCAGCGTCCCGGCCGGGACCCCCGTGCGCTGCGCGAGCTGGGCGGTGGTCAGGCTCGCGTCCGCGTCCCCCGTCATCGGACTAGACGATACAGTATGTTACGAATCATGACACAGAATGTTGCAAAGGATCATGGCCACCAAATGCGCGTCGTGCTGACTGGCGCAACCGGCACGATCGGCGGCACGGTCGCCACCCGGCTGCAGGAGCGGGGCGACCGGGTCGTCGCGCTGGCGCGGGACCGCCACCGAGCGGCGCAGCGCCTGGGTGCCAACGTCGAGGTGCACGAGTGGCGAGCCCCGACCGGGCAGCTCCCGCCCTCCGAGGCGCTGAGCGGCGCCGACGGCGTCATCCATCTGCTTGGCGAGCCGATCTCGCAGCGCTGGACGGCCGCGGCCAAGCAGCGGATTCATGATTCACGTGTGCTCTCGACCCGCCATCTGGTCGCCGGGCTGCGCCGGCTGCCGGACGACGAGCGACCCCAGGCGCTGGTCTCCCAATCGGCCACGGGGTTCTACGGTCCGCGGAACTCCCAGCCCGTCGACGAGAGCACCAGCTCCGGCCGTGGCTTCCTCGCCGACCTGGTGGCCGCGTGGGAGGCCGAGGCGCTCTCGGCGGCGGACATGATGCGCGTCGCGGTCACCCGTACCGGCGTCGTGCTCTCGGAGCAGGGCGGCGCGCTGGCGAAGATGCTCCCGTTCTTCCGCCTCGGGATCGGCGGCCGGGTCGCCGGCGGTCGGCAGTACGTTCCGTGGGTCCACCTCGAGGACGTCGCCGCCGCGCTGGTCCGCTGCCTCGACGACGACTCGGCTCAGGGCGCGATCAACGTGACCTCGCCCAACCCGGTGACCAACGCCGAGCTCTCGCGCGCGCTCGGACACGCGCTCGGTCGCCCGGCCTTCCTGCCCGTGCCCGGCTTCGCGCTGCACGCGCTGTACGGCGAGATGGCGCAGCTCGTCGTCACCGGGCAGCGCGTCGTGCCGGCGCGCCTGGAGCGGATGAGCTTCGACTTTCGCTACCCCCGCGTCGAGTCGGCGCTGCACGACGTGCTGAGCGACGCATGAGCGAGCACGTGCTCGAACGCGAGCAGTTCCTCGACCGTCCACTCGAGCAGGTGTTCGCTTTCTTCTCCGCGGCGCGCAACCTCGAGGCGCTCACACCCGCGTGGCTGCGGTTCGAGGTGATGACACCCGAGCCGGTCGAGATGCGGGCGGGCACGCTGATCGAGTACCGGCTCTCGGTCCACGGCGTGCCACTGAAGTGGGTCTCCCGAATCGAGGCCTGGGAGCACAACGGCTCGTTCGTCGACCGGCAGCTGCGCGGCCCGTACCGCCTCTGGCACCACACGCACGAGTTCGTGGCGCTGGGTGATGGAACTTTGGTGCGTGACCGGGTGCGCTACGCGATCCCGCTCGGTCCGCTCGGCGAGGTCGCGCACATGTTGTTCGTGCAGCGCGACCTGGACGATGTGTTCGCCTACCGGCGCTCCGCGGTCACCGCCCTGCTGGGATGACCGCGCTCGTCTGGTTTCGGCGCGACCTGCGGATCCATGACCATCCGGCGCTGCGGGCGGCGCTCGATCGATCCGACGAGGTGATCCCGGTCTTCTGCCTCGATGACCGGCTGATCAACGGACGACACCGATCCGGGCCGCGGACCCAGTTCATGCTCGAGTCGCTCGCCGACCTCGACGACTCCCTGCGGGCGCACGGCAGCCGGCTGGTCGTCCGCCGCGGCGAGCCGCAACGCGAGTTGGTCGCGCTGGCTCGCCAGGCTAGCGCGGACACGGTCCACGCCAGCGTCGACGCCAGCCCGTTCGCGCGCTCCCGCGACGGGTCCGTCGCCCAGGCACTTGCGGATGCCGGCGTGCACCTGCGCGGCCACCCTGGCGTGTTCGTGGCCGACAACCTCGACGCGATCCGAACCGGCGGCGGGGATCCCTACACAGTATTCACGCCGTTCCACAACACGTGGCTGCGCGCAGGGCGGCGCGAGGTGCTGCACGCCCCCAGCGCGCTGCCGCCCATGCCAACCGAAGTTGACCCCGGCCGGCTGCCGAGTCTCTCGGAGCTCGGGCTGCAACAGGAGGTCAGCTCGCCGTCCCCTGGCGGTCAACGGGCGGGCGCCGCAGCGGCCAAGCGCTTCCTCGCGCGGCTCGTCGAAGGCTACGACTCCGGGCGCAACGACCTCGGCGATGAGCGCGCCTCGCGCCTCTCTCCCTACCTTCATTTCGGCTGCATCTCGCCGCGGTGGCTGGAGAGCCGGCTGCCCGACTCCTCCGGCGGCGAGTCATTTCGCCGTCAGCTCTGCTGGCGGGACTTCTATGCCCACGTGCTGCGCAGCTTCCCCGCCAACGCTCGCCACGAGCACCAGGCGCGGTATCGCGACGCGATCCTCTGGAATCAGGAAGAGGAACGCTTCGAGGCCTGGTGCGAAGGCCGCACCGGCTATCCGCTGGTCGATGCCGGCATCCGCCAGCTGCGCGCCGAGGGGTGGATGCACAACCGGGCTCGGCTGGTCGTCGGCTCCTTCCTGACCAAGGATCTCGGGATCGACTGGCGCCGGGGCGAGCGCTTCTTCATGCGCCTGCTGATCGATGGCGACGAGGCGAGCAACAACGGCAACTGGCAGTGGATCGCCTCGGTCGGCGTCGACCCCCAACCGGTGTCCCGGCGGTTGTTCAACCCGACCCGCCAGCAGACGCGCTTCGATCCCGACGGCGACTACGTCCGCCGCTACGTGCCAGAGCTGCGCGGCGTGCGCGACGGCTACCTGGCGGAGCCGTGGACGATGCCCGCCGATGTCCAGCAAGAGGCCGGGTGCGTCATCGGCCGCGACTATCCGCAGCCGATCGTCGACCACGCGGTCGCCCGCCGGCAGGCGCTGGAGCGCTACGCCGCGGCTGGGGCGCAGACATAACCGGCTCGCTGCTCGACACCGGCACTCGTGCTAGACCGGCCAGGGCTCTGCTTGGCACTCCAAGATGGCACGAGCGCCCTCAGGAACAGAGACCCGCTCCTCGTCAGCTGCCGGTCTTTTGCCGGCGCGTCTCCCTGCGTTTGTTGAGGTCCGGGATCGCTGAGTCGCGTGGCGGGGGCAAAGCGGGGTTCCGCGGTCAGTAATCGTTCTTGAAGGCGAAGTAGGAACCGCGAATGGTTCCGGCGAGCTTCGACTTCTGCCTCGCGAACTTGAACCGCGCGGCGAGCTCCGCGGGGACTTCCATCCCTTCGGAGAGCTTGAACCCGACCGCTCGCTTGTTGGGGTCGTCGATGGTGTACATCACGTTGATCGACAGGCCGCTCTCGTAGAAGACGTAGGCGATTCGGATGTTCTCGACCTGGAAGGCCGTTGCCTCGAGAGGGCGGGCCGAGATGACGATGTCGCGTTCTTCCTTGAGGATCCGGTGCACCCAGTCGACGGTCGTCCTGGCGTTGTTCACAGGCTCGACCGTGAAGACGTGGTCGTACTTGTTCTTGAAGTAGCGGGCCTCATG
>JALYZY010000215.1 GCA_030948665.1 Actinomycetota bacterium
CGCTCGAGCGCGCGCGAGCGGCGCATCCCGCGCTCGACTTCAGGCTCGCGCCGATCGATGGCGCGCTGCCGTTCGAGGACTGCTCATTCGAGGTTGTCTGGGCAAGTGAAGTGATCGAGCACGTGGCTGACACCGCGCGATGGCTCTCGGAGGCGCGCCGGGTACTCGCACCCGGGGGTCGACTGCTGGTGACGACGCCGTCGCATGGGCGCCTCAGGGTCATGGTCGGGGGTATCGAGCGCTTCTCCGAGCCGCTGGGCGACCACCTGCACCTCTACACGCGCTCGTCGCTGCGAACACTCCTCGAGGAGTTCGGCTTCCCCGATGTCGAGATCCGAACGGCCGGGGGCCCGCCGGGAATCAGGCGCCTGCTGCTCGCGGTGGCGGCGAGGTGAAGGCCGCACTCCCATCGGCCCGCTGGTTCAGTGGCGGTGCAGAGCTGCCTCAGCCCGGGCGACGTCCTGGTCGACCAGGGTCGAATATGGGTCCAAAATGAGAGCTTGGTGGAGTGCCGTGAATGCCCCGCCCAAGAGGCCGTGAGCGAGGTCGTACTCGGCGAGCCATCGCCACGTTTCCGGGTTCGAAGGCTGGACTTCTGTGGCGTGGACGAGCTCCCGATGGGCGGAGCGGGTGTCGCCTACACCGAGATATGCGGCGGACAGGCGGGCCAGCGCAAGAGCGGACACCGGATCACTGGCGACAGCTGTCCGGGCGTTGGTCAGCGCTGCGGCTCCGTCGCCTCTCGCCTGCGCGGCGAGCGCGGCTCCGTCAGCGTCGGCGGAGCGCAGCGGCTGCCAGATCACCCACGCGCCGCTGAGCGCCAGCGCTGCCAGCGCGATCACCGCGGCAATGCGCCCTAACGAGATCGAGACCGCGGTGGGACGAGCAACCGGCTCGGACAGGGAGCCGCGCCCGGCCAGCCATCCGGCAGCGATCAAGCCCGGGAGCGCGACTCCCGGAATGAACCACGTCCAGTCGATTGCCGAGTGCAGCCCGAAGGCGACCGCCACCCCCAGGAGAACGATCATCCCGGCTTGCTCCGCTCGAGCACTCGGAGGCGGGGCGGCGCCGGACGGGCTCAGGGTACGGCGCGCGGCGAGCAGCCAGGCGACAGGGAGCGCCAGGCTCAGCAGCACCCCGATCAGCCCGAAGTCGGCAAACGTCTCGATCAGGTAGCTGTGAGCGTCGGGGTGGGAGCTGGCCGGCGCATACCGCGTCCTCGCGGTCGAGTAGCCGCGGGCGCCGACTCCGGCGAGCAATGCGTGCTCGCCGATCTTGAGTCCGTCTTGCCAGTAGCTCGGGCGGCTGCTTCCCAGCTCGCCGAGCCGCGCCGGGTTGTTGCCGACCCCGCCATTGGGGTTCGTCGCTTGCTTCCACAGATGCGAGACCTCGCCCGTCAAGCCGCGCGAGGACGCCGCGAGTGCGGCCACGCCTCCGACTGGCACGAGCGCCAGGGAGGCCAGCAGCGTCGCGCCTACGCGACGGCGCGCGCGAGAGTCCAGGGCAACGCGCTCCATCGCGATCGCCAGACCCGCACCAGCCACCGCTAGCACTAACACCATCGCGAGCACAACGAAAGCGAACGTATGCCCGCCGGCCGTCCGCGCCGGCAGCGCGACCTCGTCGGCGGTGATCGCGTGCTTGCCGAGCGCCCACCCCGAGGCGGCCAGGCCCCCGGCGAGCGCGGACCCGAGTAGCAGCGCCGAGCGAAGGCGTAGTGGCGCGAGCGTGAACCAGCACGCCAAGCCAGCCACGGCGGCGAGCACCGCGCCGCGCGAGTACGACAGCGCCAGTACGACGATCAGCACCGCCAGTGCCGGGACGCTCAGCGCTCGCAATATCCGGCCGCCGTCGGGACGAGCGCCCAGCCAGAGGCACGGCACCATCCCGAGGGCGGCGGTGAGACCGATCGCGTTGTAGTAGCTGAACGGCGCGCGGAGCCGGCCGACTGTCTCGGCGGGATCGAGCGACCCCGGGAACATCTTGGTCAGAAGCGCGTAGCCGCAGACGACGGTCGCGGCGAGCGCGAGCGCGCCGACTAGGACGCGCCACCGGTCCGGGGCGAGCCGCGCTAGCGCCATCGCACCGGCGAACGCAGCGAGGTAGGAGAGCGTGCGGTTGGCCTCGACCCACGAGACGTCGGGCACCACCGACCAGCCGATCGAGGCGTAGGTGAGCGCGGCCAGAGCTCCGAACAACGCGAGCGCGGCGCCTCCCCACGACCGTCCCGTGCTGCCCGCGAGCAACACCGCGCAGGCCAGCCCAGCCCCCACCACCGTCAGCGCGATCTCGACACACGTGTCCGGCGCGAGATTCAGGCCACCGGCGGTCAGGAACGCGATCACAACGAGCGCCCCACCGAGGACGACCGCAACGAGCAGGTCGACCAAGGGGCGCGCCTGGCGTGGAGCAGTGTCCGGAGTCACCGCCTCGGCCGTCTCGACGTGAGCGCTCATTTCCAGGTGTTGTACGCCGCCAGCGTTCGCTGGGCTTCGCTCGCCGGCGTGTACGGACGGCCGGTGAGAAACTCGCGCGCTTCGTTGATTGCGGCAGTGCGGTCGTAGGTGGTCGCGATTGGTCGGAGCTTGTGGCTGATCGGGACGGCGTCGATCACGCCGGTCGCCCACCCGTTAGCCCTGGCCAGCGCGGACCAGTGCGCATCGAGCCCCCAGCCTGCTCGGAGCGCGGGAAACGGAAGCAGCACATCGAACGTCGCGGCTGCCAATCCAACCACCGGGCCGATCTCGACGAATGCGGTCTTACGGGCGACGCTCGCGGCGCGACGCCGGGTCACCTGCCAGGCGGCGTGGGAGAGGTGGCGGTGGGCCGGCTGCGCGAGTCGAAACTGAAAGCGCTCGGCCAGGAACACGAACGAATCCAGAAAGCCCTGCGGGAGCCCCACGTCGTCGTCGAGGATCAGCAGCCAGTCGTGGCCCTGTGGCGGGTTCTCGGACAGGAGCAGGTTGAGATTCTCGAACTTCCCGCGGTCCCCGGCGGCGACTGACGTGAAGCGGACCTGATGGCGCGAACGGTGGAGCTCCTCGCGCGCCTCCGCAAGGAGGTTGGGAACGTCTGGGCGCTCGATCGCGAGGACCAGGATGCTCCGGCGCGGCCACCGCCGTGCCGCCCGTCGTAGCCGTTGTGGCTGCAGCCGTGTCTGCCCGAAGAGGTCCGCGAGAGCGTCAGCCGCAACGGCCCGCGTCGTCGCCCGGATCCCGGCGACATATCCGCTTGTTCCCGACAGAAACTGATCGTCGCCGGCGCTCACGTGAGGCGCTCCCGCGCCGAGAAGTCTGTCAGGGTGCCGTCAGGGCCGGCGGCCAGAACGCCGGTGATCGGCGAACTGACGTGCGAAGGCACCAACGAAGCGCGGGTTATAGCGGGCGTATCGGCGCCACAGCCGTCGTGGCTCGTGGGCCAGGCGGTACGCCCACTCGAGCCCAGCACCCTGGATCCACGACGGAGCCTGGGGGACGAGGCCGGCGTGAAAGTCGAACGCGGCTCCGACGCCGATCAGGACGGGAGAGGCGAGCTTCTCGCGCATCTCCGCCATCCACTTCTCCTGCTTGGGGACACCGATGCCTACCCAGACGACGTCGGCGCGCGAATTGTCGATCTCCGCAGCGATCGCCTCGCGCTCGTCGCGTGTCAGCGGGCGGTGTGGTGGTGAGTAGCCGCCGACGATCTTGATTCCCGGGTAGCGATGGCGGAGATTGAGCGTGAGCTGGAACAACGCTCCCTGATCGTGGCCTCCGTACAAGTAGAAGCGCTGCCCGCTCTGGGCCGCCCGCTCGCATGCCCGCGCCATCAGTTCGGGGCCGTAGACCCGTCCGCGCAAGCTGTGGCCAAGCGCGTTCAGCGCCCAGACAAGCGGCTGGCCGTCGGGCACGTTGATCGAGGAGGACATCAGGGCGTCGCGCAGCTGAGGATCCTCGGCGGAGGCCATCACCGTGTGGACGTTGCAGACGCAGACGTACCCGCGCTGGCGCTCGGCGACCGTCTCGTCGATCCACCCGAGCGTCTCCTGATAGTCCGTCAGCGCAAGCGGTACGCCGAGCACATCGAATGTGCGCGGAGGCTCGACAGGAGCCGGCCTGGGCTGGATCGAGCTTTCGGGTCGCATGGAGTTGGTGATCGAAGGTTGTGGGCTTCCCGCCCCGGGCGGAAAGCGGCACAACTACATAAGAAACGGCCGAGCTGGCCCGAGGTTTCGATGTTTCTACCCGGGCTCCTGTTCGCGGTTGTCTATCAGGCCGCGGAAAGACGTGCTCTGAGGCGAGCTGCAAAGGTTCGAGTAGGTTTGCCGCACTTTCGAGCGTCAAGTGGTTATGCTCTGGCGCGACACGGAAGTCGTAGATGCCCACGAGCATCGCCCCCTTTCTCGTGGGCCGGGACGGCTCCCAGCCCTACCCGGGCCGTCCCTGTCGGGTCCGTGTCGCGTACTCGTGGCACGGGCCCGACCCTGCCCCGCTCGTAACCACACCCTAACCTGGTGTCCTCAATGCGCTGTCTCGTCACCGGTGGTGCCGGATTCATCGGATCTAATCTCGTCGATCGGCTCCTGGCCCAGGGTCACGAAGTGACTGTGATCGACAACCTCTCGACGGGCAAGCGCTCGAACCTCGATCAGGCCATCGCTCTCGGGGCGCAGCTGCGAGTCGCCGACGTCGCCGACGCCGGGTTGATCGCGCAGATCTTCGATGAGTTCAAGCCCGAGCTGGTGTTTCACCTTGCGGCGCAGATCGACGTCCGCTACTCGGTCGAGCACCCGGCCGGAGACGCCGGCGCGAACGTGCTGGGGACGATCGCGGTGCTCGAGGCTGCCCGCGCCGTCGGCGTCCGCCGTCTCGTGAACACGTCCACCGGCGGCGGGCTGTATGGCGACGCGGACCTGCTCCCGACCCCCGAGGATCATCCGATCAAGCCGCTGGCGCCATACGGCCAGGCCAAGTACGCCGCCGAGGGCTACTGCGCGCTCTACACCCGGCTGCACGGACTCTCGACGGTGTCGCTGCGCTACGGGAATGTTTACGGTCCCCGCCAGGACGTTCATGGCGAGGCGGGGGTCGTGGCGATCTTCTGCGGGCACCTGATCGACGGCCGGCGGCCGACCGTGTTCGGCGACGGCAAACAGACCCGCGATTGGGTGGAGGTTGGAGACGTGGTGCGGGCCAACCTGCTCGCGGCCGAGTCCTCGCTCACGGGCCCGGTCAACATCGGCCACGGCCAGGAGACCTCAGTGCTCGCACTACTCGACGCGCTGAACGGTGTCGGCGAGCGCAAACCGATGCAAGGCCCCGAGTTCGCCCCGGAGCGCCCCGGGGAGGTGCGCCGTAGTTGCCTGGCTGTCGGGAAGGCGCGGGACGAGCTCGGCTGGGAAGCGGAGGTGCAGCTCTCCGACGGGCTGCGGGGGATCCTGGAGAGACTCTGAGACGCCCACCGCAATCGCGGAAACACCTAAGTAGCAGCGCGAATGGGTGTGCTGGGCAAGCTACTCTGTCGGCATGACCCTCGCGCTCGACGACGGTTTGCCGGCGCTCGTTGCGCGCGAAGTCAGCAAGACGTTCCGGATGCCCGAGCAGCAGATGCACACGCTGAAGGAGCGGGCTCTGCACCCGCTCCGGCGTATCCACTATCACAGTTTCGACGCCCTCAAAGGAGTCTCGTTCGCGGTGAGCCGCGGCGAGTTCTTCGGGATTGCCGGCCGCAACGGGAGCGGTAAGAGCACACTTCTGAAGTGCCTGGCCGGCATCTACTCCTACCAGGGTGATATCTGGCGCCGAGGTCGCATGTCGACGTTCATCGAGCTTGGGGTCGGTTTCAACTCCGATCTGGCGGCCCGCGACAACGTGGTGACGAACGGGATCATGATGGGGCTCACGCCCCGCGAGGCCCGCAAGCGCTACGAGAGCGTGATCGAGTTCGCCGAGCTCCAGGAGTTCGAGGACCTGAAGCTCAAGAACTACTCCTCGGGGATGCAGGTCAGGCTGGCGTTCTCGGTCGCGATCCAGGTTGATGCGGACATTCTTCTGGTCGACGAGATCCTGGCCGTGGGGGACGCCTCGTTTCAGCAGAAGTGTTTCGACGTCTTTCACCGGATGCGCGACGAGGGCAAGACGCTGGT
>JALYZY010000237.1 GCA_030948665.1 Actinomycetota bacterium
TGGTCGCTCACGACCGTCGGCATCCTGTTCGAAGCCCGGCGCATCAGATCATGCCGTGGGGCGGGTGCCGAGTGGCGGGCGATTGGGCTGCTCGACGGGCTCGCCGGGGATCTGCTCTGAACGGTGAAGGGCCCGAGCTCCGTCCGTTTGTGGACGAGGCCCGGGCCGGTTCGTTCTGGGTGTTTAGTGGTGGTGCTTCTTGTGCTTGGGCGCCTTGAACGTGACGGTCTGCGAGAGCGTCCGCGACCGTCCACCGCCGAGGATCTGCGTGACGTCCAGCCTCACCTTCAGTGTGTGGCGGCTGGCGAGCAGGCGCTTACCCCGGTGGTTTAGCGAGACCTTTACGACCCTGGACTGGCCGGCGGTAAGCGTGATCGTGCGGGCCGAGCCGACGGTGACCACGACCTTGCGCGTCTTGTGCTTCTCGCGGGCCGTGACCGCGATCAGCTTGTGGCCGCCGAGCGTCTCGGTCACCGTCATCCGGAACGCGAGCTTGCAGGTCGCCCCTGTGGCTCCCGTGCACGACACCCGAACGCTCGCGGTCGTGCCCTTGACCTTGGCATGCCCGACCGACGTGTGGCCGTTACCAGGCGGGATTTGTATGGTCGCGTCGGGGCCGGCGAAGGTCCCGAAGTCGCTGGTCGCGACCGCGCGATAATGCAGTGTCCCCGCGGGCAGGCCGGACACCGGGGCGCTGAACGTCGTCTCGGTCTCCGACGGGGCCAGGGACTGAACCGCCGTGCTCGAGCCGTAGCTGGTCGTCGGGCCGAACTCGACATGCATCTGCACGGGAGCCCCCGCAGGGTTCACCGACCCGCCGAGCGTCGCCTGGCCGACGGCAACTCCGGTCGCGGGAGCGGTTTGCACGTTCTCGGGCTGGTAGGCCTGCGCGAACAGCGCCCGCGGACCGCTAGTCGTGTTCGTGAACGCGAAGAACGGCGTGCCGACCGCGTTTGCGGGACAAGCGGCACCGTCTTGGGTGCTAGCCGCCTCCGATCCGGCTTGCGAGCACGTCGCTGGCCGAAGCAGGAGTCGCGCCGGAGCTCGCCGGCGCTCTCGCTTGGGAACGCGTGCATCACTCTGCCCATCCGAGCGAGCCAGTCGCCCCGAGACGCATCCTCGCGTTCCGAAGCAGCACAGACGATCGGCGCCCCTCGTTCTTCTCCTTTGGTCGGATCGTTAGCTGGACGCCCAGCAAGCACTCGCCGACGCCAGCTTCTGGTTGACAGGCAGAGGGAGCGTCTCGCGCGACCACGTCGCCACGCTCTCCACACTGCTCAGGACCGGCACTTTCCACCAGCGCCGCCGCATTGCCCGGGGAAGGAGCAGTGGCCCGACTGGACGTCGGTGATCCGCGCGGCGGCTTCCGGCGCCGTACGGCCTTTCCTCGGCACATCCGGGAAGGCGCACGGCTGGTGTGGTGAGTCATGCGCTCGTGTCGCGAGTGGTGCGGAAGAACGTGCGGATGTCGTCGATGAGGAGGTCGGGGGCTTCCATCGCGGCGAAGTGTCCGCCGCGGTCGTATTCGGTCCACTGGGTGATGGTGTGCTCGCGTTCGACGAGGCGCCGGATCGAGGTGTCCATAGGGAACACGGCGACCCCGGTCGGGACACCGGAGGGTTCTGGGGTCTCGCCCCAGGCGGTGGCGCCCTCGTAGTAGAGCTGGGCGGAGGGTCCGGCGGTGGCGGTCAGCCAGTACACGGTGACGTTGGTCAGCAGGCGGTCGCGGTCGACGGCGTCCTCGGGCAGCCCGGCGGCGGGATCGGTCCAATCCTTGAAGCGCTCGACGATCCAGGCGAGCTGCCCGACCGGCGAGTCAGTGAGTGCGTACGCGAGTGTCTGGGGGCGGGTGGACTGCAGGATCGCGTAGCCCGAGAACTCGTCGCGCCAGCGCTTGAGTACCTCAAGTCGCGCCTGATCGGCGTCGCTGAGCCCTTCGAGCTCGCCGGGGTCACCCGTCGGAAACCCAAACAGCCCATTGGCGTGCACACCCACGACGTGGCCGCGGGCGATGCGGCCGAGCTTGGGTGAGATGAGCGAGCCGGTGTCTCCACCTTGGGCGCCGTAGCGGTCGTAGCCCAGGCGGTGCATCAACTCCGCCCATGCGCGTGCGACGCGGTCGAGGTCCCAGCCGGTCTCGTGGGTTGGTCCGGAGAACCCGAAGCCCGGGATCGACGGGGCCACGACATCAAACGCGTCGGCTGGGTCGCCGTCGTGGGCGCGTGGGTCGGTGAGCGGCCCGATCACATCGAGGAACTCGACGATCGAGCCCGGCCAGCCGTGCGTGATGATCAGCGGCAACGCATCCGGCTCAGGGGAGCGGATGTGCAGGAAGTGCACGTTCTGGCCGTCGATCTCGGTCGTGAACTGGGGGACCTCATTGAGCTGCGCCTCCTGTGAGCGCCAGTCATAGCCAGTGCGCCAGTACGCGGCCAGCTGCTGGAGGTAGCCGAGCGGCACGCCGCGGCTCCAGCCGACGTCGGCTAGCTCGGCGGGCCAGCGCGTGCGGGCTAGGCGATCGCGCAGGTCATCGAGCTGCGCGTCGGAGATCTCGATCTGAAACGGGTGGATGCTGCCGTGGTTGTTCATGTCCGGCACGCTAGGAGGCTTTGCGGTCAATCACAGTCCGCATTGTCTGGAACGCTATGCGCATGCTCGAGACAGCGACACGGCTACTGAGCCTGCTGTCGCTGCTGCAGGCACGGCGGGAGTGGACCGGTGCAGAGCTCGCCGACCGCCTCGAGGTCGGCGTGCGCACGATCCGCCGTGACATCGACCGGCTGCGCACCTTGGGGTATCCCGTGCATGCGACACCGGGCAGCTCCGGCGGCTACCGACTCGAGGCCGGCGCGAGGATGCCGCCGCTGTTGCTCGACGACGACGAAGCGATCGCGGTCGCCGTCGGGCTGCGAACCGCCGCCACCGGGAACGTGACCGGGATGGAGGAGACCTCGGTCCGCGCTCTGGCCAAACTCGAGACGATGCTGCCCCCCCGCCTGCGCCGACGCGTCAACGCGCTGAGCTCGGCCACCGTCCCGCTGCTCGGAGGCGGACCAGCTGTCGACCCCGAGACGCTCACCGTCATCGCCAGCGCGTGCCGCGACCGCGCGACACTGCGCTTCACCTACCGGTCCCACCAGGGCACTGCGAGTGGACGTACCGTCGAACCGCACGGCCTCGTACCGACCGGACGGCGCTGGTACCTCGTCGCCTGGGATATCAAGAACCGCGCCTGGCGAACCCTACGCGTCGACCGCATCGAGACCCGGCCATCGCTCGGCGCTCGCTTCACCCCACGCGACCCCCCGGCCGACGACCTCGCCGCGTACGTCACCCAGGCCATCTCCTCAAGCCCGTACCGCTACCAAGCACGCGTCACGCTGCACGCCCCGATCGCCAAAGTCGCCGAACGTATACCACCCACCGTCGGAGCCCTGCAGGTAATCGACGAACACACCTGCCAGCTCGACGCTGGCGGCAACCACCTCGAAGAGATCGCCATCTGGATCGCCGTCATCGGCGTCGACTTCGAGATCCACCACCCACCCGAGCTCACCGACCACGTCCGCGAGCTCGGCCAGCGCTTCACACGCGCAACCGCCGTCCCACCAGAAGTATCGCTCGAAGCGCCGCGGACCCCTTAGCGTCCGTCCGCGCTGCGCCAAGGAGCCACGGTGTTCTTTGCCGGAACGGCCGTCGTCACACCCGCTCACTCTGGACGAGGGCCGCGAGGGTAGCGCCCGCGCGCGTGCTCGCCGCGTCGACAGGTCCCCGAAGACCCGCGATGAAACGACAGTCAGGAGGCGTCAAACGAACACCCCGGGGCCCCGCTGCCAGACGAATGCGGGCGTCCCAGCGGCTCGTCGCAGGTGCCCGCGACGACGAGTGGCCGTCCCAATTGGCACGCAGCTCAGTAGCCGAGACCGCCCCGTTCGTTCCGGAGGGACCCCCGCTCGTGATGCAGCGATCGAAGGGCACCGACGATCGGGGCATAGGGCAGCTCGCCCTCGGCCAGCTCCAGGCACTCCCCCACCAGCACCGTCGCGCCGGTCGCACGGGCCCGCGCGGCGAACTCACCGATCAGGCGGCTCTTGCCCCTCCCCGACTCGCCCGAGACGAGGACCGCCGACCCCTCGCCGCGCTCCGCCCGGGCCAGAGCGGCCTCGAGCACCCCCAGCTCCTCGCGCCGGCCGATGAACCGCGGGCTCGAGACGAGAACCGGCATGGTCCGCATTATCTCGCCGACGCCGCTTACTTTTCGCGTAAATGGCGTCTCCGGACGGCTGCCGGTGGAGCTCGAGATCGTAAGGGTCCGGACCGGGAAGTAAGGCCCAAGATTAGGCGTCTTCCCGATGCGAGGCCGCCTTCTTACGCGTAGCTTCGCGGCCACAGATCACTTCCAGCCCAGGAGACACTCGATGACCCGCCAGCTCAACCGCATCATCGCCCAGCAGCACATCGCCGACCTGCTCCGGGTCGCCGAGCGCGAGCGTATCGCCCGCATGGCGAGCGCGAACCCTAAGCCGCAGCGCCGGGGCGTTCGCATCGGCCGCGGATCACGCCGCGAGCTGCTGGCCGGCTCCTGCTCGTCGTGATGCCGGGAACGATTGACATATTCGAGCATGCCTTGAAAACGTCCCCCGCCGTGACGGACGACGTGACGATCTACCGGTCCGACGCCGACGAGGCGATCGAGCGACTCGCCCAGCTCGACAGCGCCAAGTGCCCGAGCGGTCCGCTGCTCGCGGCCGCGATCGACGGTCAGCTTCTTGCGGCGCTGCCGCTCGCCGGCGGTCGCGCGATCGCCAACCCGTTTGCGCGCACGGCCGAGCTCGTCGCTCTGCTTGAGCTGCGCGTCGCGCAGCTCAACGGCCGCCCCAGCCGCGGGCGGTCCGCGCGCCTGGTCACGGCGCTTCGTCGGCGATCTGCGAGTGGCACCAGCACGATCAGCGCTGGTGCGTGATCATGCGCCACGTCCACGACCGCTCCTACGGGCCGATCCGGATGCGCCTCGGCGTAGGGTTCACTCCCTTTGAGACCCGGACCGACGTGATTGTCCGCCTTGCCGCTCACGCGGAGGACGCCGGTCTTGACCGCGTCGATGTCGCTGAGGGTTGGACGCATGACTCGCTAATCGTGCTCGCGGAGCTCGCCCTGCGGACGTCGCGCATCGGTCTCGGCACGTCGATCATCTCCGTGTGGGGACGGACGCCGGCGACCATAGCGCTCGGGGCGGCCGGGCTGCAACGCGTCTCCGGCGGCCGGTTCTCGCTCGGGATCGGGGCGGGAAGCCCGCCGCTGTCCGAAGGCTTTCACGGCGTCCGGTGGGACCGGCCACTGGCTCGCCTGCGCGAGACGTTGACCGCGGTTCGCGCACTTCTGGCCGGCGATCGCCTGCCCGTACCTGCGCCGGGTGCGCGGGCTTTGCGTTTGGGTGTCGTCCCGCAATCGCCGGTGGCGATCGTGCTGGCCGCTCTGTCTCCGGGCTCGATCCGGCTCGCCGGTGAGCTCGCGGACGGGTGGGCGCCGTTTCTATGGGCACGATCACGCGTCCGGGACGGGAGGGCCCTCCTGCAGGAGGGCGAGCTTCGTGCCGAGGTACCTACGCCCACTCGGGTCTCGCTCGCAGTCCCGGTGGCACTGGGGCCTGATGAGGCGAGCGCGCGGCGGCTTGCGGCCTGGTGGCTGTCGACGTACCTGACGCGCATGGGCCCGCTGTATCCGCGCATGTTGGGGCAGCGCTTCGGCATGAGCGCCGCGGTCAACGCGATCGTCGACGCCGCCGATGGCAACGCGCGACCCGAGCTGCCGGCGGCCGCCGAGGATCTCGCCCAGGACGTGACCCTGTTCGGAACCTACGACCAAGCTGGCGAAACGATCGCGGCGTGGTTTGCTACGGGCGCCGAGAACCTCAACCTAGTGCTCCCTCCCGGTCATCCCGAGGAGGAGCTCGAGGAGCTCCTCGACGTCGTGTCAGACGCCTTAGCAGCCACCGCGACGACGCTGCCGGACCCATGACCGACGAGATCATGATCGCCGCGCGTTTCAACGGCCCGCCGACGTCCGGAAACGGCGGTTACGCGTGCGGGCTGGTGTCTGCGGCGATCGGGCCGAGCGCACTCGTCCGCCTCTCCCTCCCTCCGCCGCTCGACGTGCAGCTGACCCGCCACCGCGACGCGGACGGCTCGGTCCGGCTGATGCAGGGTGACGCGACCGTGGCGGCGGGGCGTCCGGCAAGCCCCGCCGTGGACATACCCGCCACACCCACGCTCGCCGTCGCGACGCGCTGCAGCGAACTTCGCTGGTCGACACCCGGAGCACCATGCCTGTCCGACATGCTTTGTCTGCGGTCCGAAGCGACACGCTGACGGCCTGCGGGTGTTCCCTGGGCCCGTCGCCAACGACGGCGTGCTCGCGTGCTCCTGGCACCCAGGTCGCGAGTTCGCCAAAGACAGCGTTGTCGACCCCGTCTTCGTGTGGGCTGCACTCGACTGCCCGTGAGGCTTCGCATGCATGCCGCCCGGCAGAAAAACCGTGCTTGCCTCCATGACGGCCACCCTGCAAGCGCCCGCGCATGCCGACCGTGCCTACATCGTGACGGCGTGGCCGATCTCGAGCGAGGGCCGCAAGCACCGCGCCGGATCCGCGATACACGACACAGGCGGCAAGCCGGTCGCCTTCGCCGAAGCACTCTGGATAACACTGAGGGGCGACGCTCCCTAGAGCACCCGACTCCATCTCAAAGCCGCTCCATCGACGATGACGCCCGAGTCTCAGTCCTTGAGCCACCTCGCCGCCGACCCTGGGCGATCCGGGGCAGCATCGGAACCGGCGCTCAGCGCGGCCGATCGAAGATCTCGCTCAGAAAGTGCGTGATGATCCAGGTGGCCACCCGCGACGTCGCCCCGGACGGGTCGCGCGCGGGGGATTCAATTCGACGACGTCCAAGTCGATCACGCGCCCGCGTCGCGCCACTTCGACCAAGATCGCCCGCAGCTGGCGGTAGCTGAGCCCGCCCGGCTCCTGTAGTGAGTGCCCGGGCGCGACCGAGGAGTCGAGCACGTCGAGGTCGATCGAGACGTACAGCGCCTCTGCCTCCGGGACGGTCTCACGCACCATGTCGCCGGCCCCGCGCTCGAGCACGTCGAGGCTGGTCGCCCACCGCCCGCCGAGCTCTCGCATCCCGTCCACTTCGGCGCGGTCGACATTTCGAACCCCAAGCGCGGTAACCGTGCCGATCAACGGCAGCTCCGCCAGCCGCCGCAGCTGGCTCGCGCCGGTGAGACGCGCGCCACCCAGCTCGTCGAGGAAATCGGGGTGCGCGTCGATGTGGACGACATCGAACTCCCCCAGCGGCTCAATCCCGCGGCCGAGCGGGTAGCTGATCGAGTGGTCGCCGCCGATCGCGACCATCAGCGCTCCGCGCTCGACGTCCCCCGTGCGGCGCCCGTGATGCGCCCGTAGGTCGCGTCCGTGTCAGAGCCCTGGATTGCGACGTCGCCGACGTCCGCCATCGTCACGCCGACCAGGTAGTCGCGATCGGCCTCCACGTCGTACCAGCCCTCGGCGCCCTGGTCGCCCGCGGCGCCAGGCCACCGTGGATAGTAGAACTGCGCCTCGCGGGCTGCCGCTGGCCCGGCCCGCTGGCCGGTCGGGATCCCCGGCTGCGGCGTGCCGCCGTCGTACGGGACGCCCAGGAAGGCCACTTGCGCATCGAGCATGTCGAGGTCCTGCACGCTCGGAACCCCGAAGAATGTCCTTGGCGCAGGATTGGTCAGCGGTGCACAGCTGTCCACACGCGAAGTGTTGCGCAGGAGGAACGGACTCGCCAGCTGACATCGGGCTCGAGGTGGACTCCAGTCCTTGCCCTAGCAGCGTGGGAAGCAGCGTCGTGGGCCGGCCGAGGCCTCAGCTCCGAACGCGGTCGTGCGCGAACTCGACCGCGCTAGTTCGTCCCCCGAAAAGCGACAACGAGGCCCGCGCGATGGTTGGCGCCGGTGCACGTCGACGGCGATACGCTGGCGCTAGAGATACAGCTGACGTTGGCGTTGCTCGCGCGCCGCCGTGAGCCGCGGCCCGAGACGCGCTCCGCCGCCGAGGGGCGGCAGGTGCGCCCCAGGCCCAGGGCGCCGTTGGCGCGGTCCGTGAGTTGGAGATCGATGCGGGTGCTCCGCTCCGCGCGCGCCACAACTCTCCCTCCGAGCCTGGAGGTCCTCACCCGCTGCTTGTCTACTACCACGGTGGCGGGTTCACCTACGGCGGCCTCGACACGCACGACGGCGTCTGCCGGATGCTCTGCCGCCAGCCAAGCCCGGTCTTGGAGGTTGAGCGCCCTGCGCCGGTAGGCCGTGGTCACCCGTTGGATGAGCGCAATCCGCTCAACTGGGATCGTAACCTGCCCTTGTTGCGTGACTCGCATCGCGGTAAGACTCGCAGGTAAGCCCAGCAATAGCGGTTGGCGAGCGCCGACAGCGGGAGCCGCCCCGCCTCTGCATCGTCGCCGAACCAGCCGGGCATGAGAGCCTTCAGCGCAACGGGGGGCGTTGACCTGTTGAGCCCGCGCCCATAAACCTGACCCAAAGCAGGAGCGGGCCAGTGCCATTGTGTATGGCCGGCATGGACCATATGACCGCTGGCGTGGAGGGGATTCGAGGGCCTGATTATCGTCGTGACCGGCTCACGTGGGTGGCCTTCTCGGGGCTGTTGGCGTTCGGGTTTCTCAATGCGGTGCTCGGGCCGGCGCTGCCCTACGTCCGGGCGGTGGAGCACATCTCCTATCTGGTGGGTGCGCTGCACCAGGTCGCGTTCGCGGTCGGTGGCGGTCTGGCCGGGCTGCTCGCCGTCCGTGCGGAGGGCTACCTGGGCCGGGGTGCGACGATCCGCTTGGGATTGGCCGGCGCGGCGGTCGCTGGTCTCGGTGTGGGTTACGGGGATACGGTCGTGGTCACGGTGCTGGCGGCGATGTTCGTGAGCTTGCTGGGCACGTCAGCGCTGGTGCGGATGTGGGCGGCATTGGCCGACGCGCACGGTGCGCGGCGGACGGTGGCGATGACCGAGGGAGAGGTGTCGGTCAGCCTCGGGGGAATCGTCACGCCGCTGCTGGTGGGTGGCCTGGCGGCCACAGTCCTGACATGGCGCTTTGCGTTCGTGGCCGGCGGCGCGATCATCGCCGTGACGGTGCTGGCGATGGGTGCTGTGCGCATCCCAGCGCCCAGCTCACCTCCGCGACCGCGTCGCGCCGGCGCACGTTCTCAGCGCTTCTCGTTGTCGCCCACGTTGGTGGTCGTGTTCGCGATCGTCGCGCTCGAATTCTCTCTGAGCTTCTGGCTGGCCAGCTATCTCAACGACAGCGTCAGTCTCAGTCGCGGGCCGGCGGTAATCATGGTCAGCGGCCTGTATGCCGCCAACCTCGCCGGTCGTCTGCTCGCCAGCCGCCTAGCCCGCCACACCACCACAGAGCGTCTCCTTGGCGCGGCTCTGATCGTAGGGCTGGCCGGCCTGCCCATCCTCCTGGCGGCCAGCGACGTCGCTGCCGCCGCCGTCGGGATCTTCCTGACCGGCGTCGGCGTCGGCGCGATGTTCCCGCTGACCTCCTCTCTCCACGTCGGGGTCAGCACCCATAACGCGGACGGCGCCATCGGACAGGTACTGGCGATGGCTTCGATCGGGCAGATCCTCGGTCCACTCGCAGTGGGAGCAATCGCCCAGACCGCCGGGCTGCGCATCGGCCTACTGATCCTCCCGGCGCTCGTCCTGCTCGCTGCCGCCGCACTCACCCGCTACCAGAGCCAGACCGAGAATCACGGCTCGACCAACCAACCGGAAACCGTCCGGCTTTAGATCCGCAAAGCGGCTTTAGTCAGGCCGAGGCCCTCAGGCGCACCGCGCGATAGCAGGCCCCGCCGCAATCGCGGCGGGTGCGGGAGGTCGGCGGCCTGTTCACCGGTCGCCCTTGTTTCTATGCGACGAGCGCGCTGGGGGCCGCGGAGGCCAAATCCGAGTGGAAGGCGAGCCTGTTCGCGGGTTTGGGTGTGGCGATGAAATAGCCTTGCACGAGGTCGCAACCGAGGTCGGAGAGCAGGTCGAGGGTGGCTTGGTCCTCGATTCCCTCGGCCACGACGCGCAGTCCGAGCGCGTGGCCTAGCTCGATTGTCGCGCGGACGAGGTCCAGGTCACTGGTCTTCTCGCGGGTGGCGAGTGGGGTGATGAAGGTGCGGTCGAGCTTGAGCTCTCCGACGGAGAGGTTGCTGAGATGCGCGAGAGAGGTGAAACCGGCGCCGAAGTCATCGATCGACACGACGAGGCCGAGATCCCGCAGTTGCTGGATGACCAACTTGGATCGCTCGAACTCGGTCATGATGCCGGTCTCGGTGATCTCCAGGACCAAGACGTCGGCGGGTAGCCGGTGACGTTCGAGGAGGTTCTGTACCGAGCGAGTGAACCCATCGTCGAGGAGGTTCGTCTTGGATACGTTCACCGACACGGTCATGCGGTACCCGGCGGCGCGCCAGTCAGCGCATTGTCCCAGCGCCTGCGTGAGCACGGACGCGGTTAGCGCGCCCATCAGGTCGGCTTCCTCGGCGAGGGGAAGGAAGTTTAAAGGCGGGATCATTCCCAGTGTTGGATGCGCCCAGCGAACCAGCGCCTCAACGGCGGAGATCTCACCGCTGCGGAGATCGAGCTGCGGCTGGTAGTGCACCACGAGTTGACCCTCGTCAATCGCCCTGCG
Source organism: Actinomycetota bacterium (assembly GCA_030948665.1). Lineage (GTDB taxonomy): Bacteria > Actinomycetota > Thermoleophilia > Solirubrobacterales > Solirubrobacteraceae > Palsa-465. Next base: position 10,730 of record JALYZY010000237.1, read on the forward strand.
CAGCTCTTCGGCCAGGTGCAGGCGGTCCCCGCGATTGTCGAGGTCCTTCTCATATAGTTCGACCGGGGAGCCTCCCGTCTTGGCGCGGTACATCGCGACGTCTGCGCACCGCACCAGTCCGGCGCTATCGGTGGCGTCGGCAGGCGCCAAGGCGATGCCGATGCTCGCGCCGATGCGGGGGCGTACCGCATCCAGGACGAACGGCTCCGCGAGACTGTCGCTTAGCCGCTGAGCGATCGTCACGGCGTGGTCGGCGTCCGCGTCGATCAGGACGACGGCAAACTCATCGCCGCCGATTCGGAGAAGTGCGTCAGAAGCCTTCAACGACCCCGCGAGTCTCGCGCCCAGCTGTCGGAGGATTTCATCGCCTGCCGGATGTCCGAACGAGTCGTTGATCTCCTTAAAGCGGTTGAGATCGATGAACAGAAACGCCAAGCGGTGGTGCGGCACTAGCGGGTCAAGCCCGCCGGCAAAGAAGCTATCCAGCACGTCGAACAGGTAGCGCCGGTTCCCGAGACCGGTCAAGTGGTCGGTCAGCGACATGCGCTGTCGCTCCAAAGTGAGGGTTCGTAGCCCGCTGACTGACAGGGCCAGGCGAATACCAACCAGCAGCAGCGTAGCGGTGGCCAGAGCCACAGCGACCGGATGGGGGTGATGAAGGGTGCCGACGACGAGGACCATCAGTCCAGACGCCGCGGCGAGCCCTGGCAGTAGAAATCCCGGTGGCTTGGGGAGCGCAACGGGGTCCGGCCGACCGGCAGGCAGCCAGACCGCCAGCGACATGACCAGGATCGCCGTGGGCCACGCCATCGCGGTGACGACCTCCGAGGCGCCGGTCGACGATCCAAGCAAGCCGAAGGTGTCGCCGGCGACGTTCACCCCCATCCCAGTCGCCAACAGAAACCACGCCGCTTTTCTGCGGCCGGGCAGCACCGCGGTGC
>JALYZY010000243.1 GCA_030948665.1 Actinomycetota bacterium
TCAGACGACCGCGGCCTGGCCAAGGCGCACATGCTGGCGTTCTGGCTGCGGTGGACCGCCACCGAGGCGACCCTCGCGGGGGAGGAGGTACGCCTGGCCGCCGAGCACGCGCGCAGAGGCGGCGACGTCGGCCTGTGGTCACGCGCGCTCGGGTGGTATGTCGCGACCCTCATCTACGGGCCACAGGCTGCCGAGAGGATCTCCGAGAAGCTCGATGAGATCGAGCGCGAGAACCCGGGCCCCTATCTCGGGGCGTGCGTCAATCTCGGACGAGCCGAGGTCGAGCGACTGGGGCTCCGCTTCGTCGAAGCTCGCCGCCTCACCGAGCGCGCTCTGGACTGCTTTGGTGCGCTCGGGATGCAGACGATGGTCGCCACCTGCGAGCAGTCCTTTGCTTGGATAGAGCTCTCGGCTGGGAATCCCGGGGCGGCCATCGCATCGCTGCTCCGGTCCGACGCGATCCTGGCAAAGCTGGGGGAACGCTCGCTGCGATCGACGACCCAAGCGATGCTGGCGCGTGCGCACCAGCTGCTGGACGAGACCGGCGCCGCGACCGCTGCGGTGGAGCTCGGCGAGCGGTTGAGCGCTCCCCAGGATGTGCTCAACTTCGCGATCACGCACGGGGTTCGGGCCCACTTGGCACTCGCCGGCCGCGATCCGGCAGCGGCCGAGCGCTGGGCCAGGAGTGCGGTGCAGGCGGCGCTGAAGACCGACTTCGTCGTCGTGCAGGCTGAGGCGAAGCTGGAACTCGCGCGTGTGATGTCGCAGCTCGGCCGCCACGAGGAGGCGAAGGGCCATGCCGGCGCGGCGCTCGAGCTGTTCCGCGTCAAGGGCGACCTGCCCGGCGCAGGCGCGGCTCAGGCGCTCCTTGACACCTTCGCGATCGCCGGTGGCAGCTAGACCGTAGTGGCCTCAAAACGTATGACAGTGGAGCATGGCCACCCTTACTTCGTTGACATCCAGTTGGTCCCCTTGCAGTGGAGCTGCCGGCAGCACGAGGTGGATCAGGTTCGGGCGGTTTCTGTGGACCACCACGTCGACGTCGTCCGCCACCTCCAGACCTTCTTTGCGTAGCACCGATTTCGGATCGTCCAACAGGCGCCGACGGTAGTTCGTGTCGGTCAAGGCCTTGGCGCCGATCTCGTCCAGGAGCTGGAAGCCCTTGATGTCTTTGGGATTTGAACTCACGTTCTGTCTCCTTGCTTTTCCAGGGCCGCCGGCCGGCCGGGGTTGACGTGGGCGCGCTGAAAGCGCGAGAGCCGACGCTGGAGCTCGGCGTCGGACGGATGTTGCCTTGGGTACGGATCGCAACAGATCTCGGTGATTCGATAGCAACTCTGTGCGATCCGCGTTCGATCGTCGGCCGGCAGGGCGGCGACGAACTTGACCGCCTCGACCACGTGGTCGACGTCGAGCTCTCTGACATGCAGGCGAATACCTGAAGTAGCGTTGACACCTGGTGGCAGGACGGCATCGAGAGCGGTGAGCCAATCATCTGGTATGCGGATCACACGTCGCTCGAGCGCGTACATGTAACCCACGAACTCGACGGGATGCTCGCCCAACGCGCAGGCCCTCGCGTAATCGACCCCGGCCTTCACGGCCGGCGCCGGCGGTATCTGCTGTACGAGCGCCTCGGCGTCGTATCCGAGTGCCCGTAGGTCTGCGATGGGAAACTGGTCGTGGCCCCGTTCCTCCTCGAGCTTGCGTCGTGCGAAGTCTGCTAGGTCTCGGCGACCGGCCGCTTCGTAGCGCTGGGTGATCCCAGGGAGAAGCGCGACGCTGTGGTGTGCGCAATACCACTGCGCCACGAGCTCCCACGCCCAGCGCGTGGCTGTCATCTGCGGAGCGCGCAGCTCCGGCGCTCGGCGCTCGGCGGAGGCAATCGCACCGTCGAGAAGGTGCTGCGTAGTCCCGGCCGTAGCCGATAGCGCATCCGTCATGGGACCCCACAGACCGAACGAGGCGATCGCAGGCTGCTGGATCCACGCCCCTCCGGAGGAAGCCACGAGGGTGCCGCCTCCTGGGAGGTGCACCCATTGCACAGACATGCTCCGCACCCTATGCGTGGTAATGCGGTCAGGTCAAGGCGGCGGATGCGCTGATAGCGTGTGGACGTCGAGCCATCGGCGGCTCCGCGGTGATCGAACCGCGTGCCACCGACTGGTCGGGGTGAATGGCATCGCTCGCATCCAACGCCACCGTCGTCGCCGGTAGCTTTGTCGCGTTGCTCGACCAGGCCGAGCGCGAAGCGCTGTATGGGCTCGGGATACGGCGGGGTTTCCCGCGTGGCGCGCTTTTGATGTTCGAACATGAACCGGGAGAGCGCGTCATGGTCCTGCTTTCAGGCCGGGTGAAGATCTCGCGGATCGGTGACGATGGTCGGGAGGTGGTGCTGGGCATTCGCGACGCCGGAGATGTGCTCGGGGAGCTCGCATTCGTTGATGGCCATCCGCGGAGCGCGTCCGCCACCGCCCTCGAGGAAGTCGAGGCTGTGGTGATGCCTGCATCGGCGTTCCGGCTGCATCTCGAGCGCACGCCTCGAGTCGCAGTGGTCTTGCTGGAGGTCGTGACCCGCCGTTTTCGTGACGCGACGGTGAAGTTGTCCCAGGCCAGCGCCTCGGACGTGATTGGACGCCTTGCCGCTCGAATCGTGGAGCTGGCGGAACGCTACGGCGTGGCATCGGATGACGGTGTGGTGATCGCGCTGCCGCTGTCCCAGGAGGAGCTCGCCGCTTGGACCGGGGCGTCGCGCGCGGGGGTCGCACACGCGCTGCAAACACTCCGAGCGCTCGGTTGGGTGGAGACCGCCCGACGGTCCATGATCGTTAGGGACCTCGACGCACTCAAGGGCCGCGCGGCGTAGCAGCACCTCGCCGTCGGTCCAGAACTGGACATACAAGCGTGCTGAATCGAGTGGTTGGAAGGTCCGCGGCAGTTCACGCTACCTGCCATGTCCCGTTCAAACATCAGCAGGCTCAGGAGGTTCCGCAACATGATCACACGCCTATCCATCAAGAGGGCAACCGCCCTGGCACTCGCGCTCGGCGCAGTCACGACGGTCCCCGCATCGGCGATGCCGATT
>JALYZY010000012.1 GCA_030948665.1 Actinomycetota bacterium
GCTGGGTTCCACCGGGAACCTAGTGTCTCGCCGAAACATTTCGGCGGGAGCCACGAACACCATCGGAAGTAGTCAGAGCGACCACATTCCCACTCGAAACTGTGCTCCCGCGCGCCATTGGAGGGGCGCTCCGGACGCTTTACGCTCCGAAACATGTGCGGGATAGCAGGGCTTTACATCAAGTCGCCGGAGCTGCATGTACGCCTTGGCGAGCTATTGGCGGGAATGCTCGAGCAGCTGTCGGACCGCGGGCCCGACAGCGCCGGCGTCGCGTTCTATCTCGAGCCGGCGCCGAACGGATCATCGAAGCTCTCGGTTCATTCCGCCGGTGCTGAGCGCCGGTGGAACGCGCTGTCAGCCGAGCTCGAGCGAGCCTTCGGCGGCGCCTCCGCGCCAGCTGTGCGTGCGACGCACGCCGTGTTCGTCGTGGGAGCCGAGGCCGACGCTGTCGAGCGGTGGATGCTCGACAACCATCCCGAGCTGACCGTGATGAGTGCCGGGCGCTCGATCGAGATCTATAAGGAGGCCGGTCCTCCGCGGGACTTCGTCAGGCGGTTCGAGCTGCATGACATCGGCGGGAGCCATGCGCTAGGACACACCCGGATGGCGACCGAGAGCCGGGTCACCACGGCGCACTCGCACCCCTTCTCCACCGGGCTCGACCTGTGCCTCGTGCACAACGGCTCGCTGTCGAACCACAACACTCTGCGACGCGAGCTTCGACGCGAAGGAATCCGCTTCCGTACCGACAACGACACGGAGGTCGCTGCGGGCTACCTGACCTGGCGGCTTCGAGAAGGGGCCTCGCTCGAGGAGGCCCTGGAGGGCTGTCTCGATGATCTCGACGGCTTCTACACGTTTGCAGTCGGAACAGCCGACGGTTTCGCGGTCCTACGCGATCCGATCGCCTGCAAGCCCGCGGTGATGGCGGAGACCGAAGATTGGGTGGCGATGGCCTCCGAGTATCGGGCGATCGCGGTGCTCCCGGGCGCGGAGGACGCGACGCTGTGGGAGCCGGCTCCAGGCAAGGTGTATAGCTGGGGCACTGCGTCGGTGGCGGCGTAACCATGGCGACCCCACAAGTGATCGAGGACGCGGTCCTCGAGTTCGATCTCGCATCGGTCTCGGTTCGGGACCTCAACCAGGAACTCCACAATCCCGACCGTCGGCGTGTCGCTGGTCGCGTACTCATCCGCAATCCCAGCGGCAAGCACAGCATCGCGGTCGGTCTCGACGCTCCGTATGAAGTCGAGATCGACGGCCACGTGGGCTACTACTGCGCGGGCATGAACAAGGACGCGACGGTGCACGTCCGCGGAAACTGCGGAGTCGGTGTCGCGGAGAACATGATGTCCGGCGCGGTGATCGTCGGGGGAAGCGCCAGCCAGTCAGCCGCCGCGACGGCGCGCGGTGGCCTCCTCGTAATCCACGGGGATGCATCAGCCCGGTGCGCGATCTCGCTGAAGGGCGCCGATGTCGTGGTCCGCGGCTCGATCGGGCACATGGGCGCATTCATGGCTCAGAAAGGGACGCTTGTGGTTTGCGGCGACGCGGGCGAGGCGCTCGGGGACTCGTTGTACGAGGCGAGGCTGTATGTCCGCGGCTCCGTCGCGGGACTCGGCGCTGACTGCGTCGAGAAGGAGATGCGCGACGAGCACCTAGCGGTGCTCGGCGAGCTCGTGCGCCGTGCCGGAATCGATGACGTAAAGCCAGGCGAGTTTCGGCGATATGGATCCGCGCGCCGGCTCTACAACTTCCACGTCGACAACCTCGGCGCGTATTGAGATGGCCGTGAACGGGTGGCATCCGGGGCTACGCGAGTCGGCGACGTTCGACCGCACTGTCATCGCTGAGATCCAGCGCGCGGCTCGCGAGGGCCTCTACGACATCCGCGGCTTCGGCGCCAAGCGACGCGTGCCGCACTTCGACGATCTGCTGTTCCTGGGGGCCAGCGTGTCGCGGTATCCGCTCGAGGGCTACCGCGAGCGCTGCGACACAGATGTGGTGATCGGAACGCGTTACGCACGCGAGCCGATCCACCTGGCGATCCCGATCACGATCGCCGGGATGAGCTTCGGTGCACTGTCCGGGCCAGCCAAGGAGGCGCTTGGCCGCGGGGCCACCGAGCTCGGAACGAGCACCACGACCGGCGACGGCGGGATGACACCCGAGGAGCGCGAGCACTCGCGGATCCTCGTCTACCAGCTTCTGCCCTCGCGCTACGGGATGAACCCCGACGACCTGAGGCGCGCTGATGCGATCGAGGTCGTTGTCGGCCAGGGCGCCAAGCCGGGCGGTGGCGGGATGCTGCTCGGCCACAAGATCTCAGACCGCGTCGCCGAAATGCGCGACCTGCCCGCGGGGATCGACCAGCGAAGCGCCTGTCGTCACCCGGATTGGACCGGACCCGACGACCTCGAGATCAAGATCGAGGAGCTGCGCGAGATCACCGACTGGCGGATCCCCATCTACGTCAAGGTCGGGGCGACCCGAACCTATTTCGACGTTGCGCTTGCGGTCAAGGCCGGGGCGGACGCGATCGTGCTCGACGGCATGCAAGGCGGGACCGCGGCGACTCAGGACGTGTTCATCGAGCACGTCGGGATCCCGATCCTGGCGGCGATCCCGCAGGCGGTGCAGTCGCTCGTGGACCTCGGGATGCACAGGGAGGTTCAGCTGATCGTCTCGGGTGGCATCCGGACCGGCGCGGATGTTGCCAAGGCGCTCGCGCTCGGCGCCGATGTGGTGTCGATCGGAGTGGCGGCGCTGATCGCGCTCGGCGACAACGCGCCCGAGCACGACGAGGAGTACCGAGCGATCGGGTCCGCCGCCGGCTACTACGACGATTACCAGGCGGGGCTCGATCCGGCCGGCATCTCGACGCAGGATCCGGCGCTCGCTGCGCGGCTCGATCCGGTCGAGGCGGGGCGGCGGCTGGCGAACTACCTGCGGACGATGACGCTGGAGGCGCAGACGCTCGCGCGGGCCTGCGGAAAGTCGCATCTACGCAATCTCGAGCCGGAGGACCTTGTGGCGCTGACGCTCGAGGCGGCGGCGATGGCGCGCGTGCCGCTGGCGGGGACCAACTGGATCCCCGGCACGGCGCCGGGCTAGCTCGCGGGTCCCGACCCGGATTGGGCCCCCGAGGGACGCGTCCCCACATGGATTGGGCCCAGCCGACGGACGCATCCCCACATGGACTCCGCCCCCGACGGACGCACGAGCCGGGGTCGTCCCCGGCTACGACCTGGAATAAGTTATAAGCCGGGACTTGCCCGGCCAGCGTGGCGATCTCTGCAGGCCTGGAGCGCACAGATCGCCACGGCGAGACGCGCGGGGCCGTCGTGTCACGTTATTCAGGTGGGCACCGTGGCCTAGTACGGTGAAGACATGGACTATCGAACGCTTGGACACACCGGAGTAAAGGTCAGCCCGCTCTGCCTCGGTGCGATGATGTTCGGGGACTGGGGGAACCCCGACCACGACGAGAGCGTCAGCATCATCCACCGCGGGCTTGACGCAGGCATCAACTTCATCGACACCGCCGACGTCTACTCGCGCGGGGAATCGGAAGAGATCGTCGGCAAGGCGCTAGCCGATGGCCGCCGCGACCACGTCGTGCTGGCCACAAAGCTCCACGGGACGATGGGGGATGATCCCAACGAGTTCGGCAACTCGCGCCGCTGGATCGTCCGGGAGGTCGAGAACAGCCTGAGGCGCCTGCGGACCGACTGGATCGACCTCTACCAGATCCACCGTCCTGAGGCCGATACCGACATCGAGGAGACGCTCGGTGCACTGAGCGACCTGGTGCACGCCGGAAAGGTGCGCTACATCGGATCATCGACCTTCCCCGCGAGCCAGATCGTCGAGGCTCAGTGGACCGCCGACAGGCGTGGCCACGAGCGGTTCGTGTGCGAGCAGCCGCCCTACTCGCTGCTTGCGCGGGGGATCGAGGCCGATGTGCTTCCGACATGCCAGAGGCACCGGATGGGCGTGATCACCTGGAGCCCGCTGAGCGGTGGCTGGCTGTCGGGTCGCTACCGAAAGGACGCGGACATTCCGACGTCGACCCGCGCGGATCGCCTACCCGCCCGTTATGACCTGTCGAAGCCGGGCAACCAGCAAAAGCTGGAGGTCGTGGACGCGCTCGCAAAGCTGGCCGACGAGGCCGGCATCAGCCTGATCGAAATGTCGATCGCGTTCGTGATTCGCCACCCGGCGGTGACCGCAGCGATCATCGGCCCACGGACGATGGAGCACCTCGCGTCGCAGCTGACTGCGGCCGACGTGAAGCTCTCCGACGAGCTGCTCGACCGGATCGATGAGATCGTCCAGCCAGGGGTGAACCTGCATGTCGACGACGGCGGCTGGCAGAACCCCGCGCTTGAGGCAAGCGCCCGGCGCCGCTAGCAGCTCAGCGAAGCCCTCGATCATCACCCGGTCGCTCGGCGATCCGGGCGCTTGATTACGTCCGGGCGCCCGGTCATCCTGTCAGCGGTGCTGTAACGGGAGCGAGGAGCAGGTGCTGAACCCAGGCGGCAAAGGGGCGCAGGCGAGCGGGCAGCTGACCGATCTCGTGTACGAGCTGCTCGATGCCCATATCGACACGCTCCGGCTGGCCCAGGACCTCGATCAGGCTCCTGCGTGGGAAGCGCATCTCGACTATCTGCGCGACCTGCAGCGTGTCAGCCGCGAGGCGCTCGCCCGTCTGCCGGTCCTAACGGCATAGCGCGGCACGGCCCCGGGGCGCGCGGGCCGGCGCTGGTCCGCGTCCGCGGCCGGCGCGGTCCGGCTACGGACCGGGATTGGGGCATGATTCCCGGCTGACGATGGACGCCGATCCCAAGCAGATCGTCGCGGGCCTCTGGCGATGGACGGCCCCGCATCCCGACTGGCCCGAGGACGGCGAGCCCGGCAGCTCAGATGACTGGCCGCAGGTTGTCGGGTGTGTGCTGTACGAGACGGCGGGTTGGGCCATCTTCTTCGATCCACTGCTCCCGCTCGACACCGAGCGATTCTGGGGTTGGGCCGACAGGCGTTGCGAAGGACGCCAGGTCGCTGTGCTCACAACGATCGGATGGCACCGCCGGAGCCGTCCGGAGCTCGTCGGGCGATATTCCGCGTCGACTTCGCGCGCGAAGCCGAACCTACCGCGCGGTGTCGAGTCCGTAGTCGTCCGCGGCGCTGGGGAGACCATGTTCTGGCTGCCTGAGCACCGGGCGCTGATACCCGGGGATCGCATCCTCGGAGACGCCGATGTCAGCCTTCGGCTCTGCCCTGACTCGTGGATGCGGTATCTGCGGACGCCGCTCACTCAGCGGGAGCTGAGACAGCGCCTGCTCGGCCTGCTGGACCTACCAGTCGAGCGGGTGCTCGTGTCGCATGGTGAGCCCGTCCTACGCGACGGGAGCGAGGCGCTCGCAGAGTTGCTCGGCGCCTAGCGACGCCACGGCGGACTACCGGACAAGCGCCTCAGTTGCGACGAGCGCGAGCGTGAACAGCAGGCACACGGCGATCGTCAGCACCACCCGCTGCGCCTAGGTCCCCTCACCCGGTGAGCAGATCCATCAATCCTGGAGCCGCCGCGTCATCCGAGGTGGATGAGCCGGGCAGTGGAGTCCGCTCACTAGGCTCCCGCCGACATGCCTGATTACCCGAAGCAGAACGACCGTCACAAGGTCACAGCCGTGCACAAGGCCAACATCATGAAGTTCTCCGACGGCCTGGGCAAAGACTGGACGGCACACCTGCCTGCCGGCATCGCGGCAGACGAAGTCAACCTGCTCGCCGACGGGAGCCTGACAGGCCGGATCGAGCGCCAGTGGCGCACAGGCGCCTCCTGGCCACAGCTCCGCGATGTCGATGGCGCGTGGCTGTCGAGTCTCGAGCTCGAGGAGCGGACCCGGGTTGCCGGCAACCGCCTGCGAGCGGCTGGTCTGAAGCGAGGCGACCGGGTGGTGCTGATCGCGGGCACCTCGGCACGGTGGTTGATTGCCTACCTCGGGGCGCTCCGCGCCGGCCTCGTTGTGGTCCCGGTCAACCCCGCCTACACGGCAGGCGAGATCGGCCGGATTGTGGGCAACGCTAAGCCGTCGGCTGCGGTCGTGGAAGCCAATGAGCAAGCAACCTGCGTTGAGCAGACGCCCGGCGGTCCGGTACTGATCACAGGAGTCGATCTCGACCTTCCCGACGGCGGCACGGACGAGCTCGAACCCGTGTCGGGAGAAGACCCAGCGCTTCTGATCTACACCTCGGGAACTACCGGTGAGCCGAAAGGCGCTCTCCTGTCCCACGCGAATCTCCTTGCGAGCGCCACCGCGATCGGACTGGCCTGGCGCTGGCAGCCCGATGATCGCCTGCTACTGAGCCTGCCTCTGTTCCACGTGCACGGACTTGGGGCGGGCGTCAACGGAACGCTGTGCGCGGGCGCATCCGTCGAGCTGCGAGCGAAGTTCGACCCCGACGACGTGGCTCGGCACGCGGCCACCGCGGTGACGCTGTTCTTCGGGGTGCCCGCGATGTACCACCGCCTCGCCGCCAAGGGAGCTACGAAGGCACTCAGTCGGCTCCGGCTGCTCGTGTCGGGATCCGCACCCCTGCCGGCGACGCTCGCCCGCGAGATCGAGCGCCACGCCGGCCAGCTGCCGCTCGAGCGTTACGGGATGACCGAGACGGTGATGCTTACCTCTAATCCCTACGAAGGCGAGCGCAAGCCGGGAACAGTCGGGTTCCCTCTACCTGGCGTTCAGTGCAGACTCGCTGAGGACGGCGAGGTGCTCGTCAAGGGCCAGAACGTGATCGCCGGCTATTACGGGCGGTCTGCGGCCGATGCGGAGGCGTTCACCGCTGACGGCTGGTTCCGTACCGGGGACCTCGGGGAGCTCGACGACGACGGATACCTGACGCTCGTCGGGCGCAGCAAGGAGCTGATCATCACCGGCGGCTACAACGTCTACCCGCGCGAAGTCGAAGAGGTGCTGGGTAGCCATCCGGATGTCTCTGAGGTTGCGGTCGTCGGGCGCGCCAGTGAAAAGTGGGGGGAGGAGGTAACCGCCGTGGTCGTCGCGGTGCGGAGCGTCGCCGAGCGAGAATTGATCGAGTACGCAGCGCAGGAGCTTGCTCCCTATAAGGTGCCCAAGCGGATCGAGTTCGCCCAGGAGCTTCCGCGAAACGCGCTCGGCAAGCTCGTGCGCGAGAAGCTGAAATGATGCCGAGCCGATGACCATGCCCGAGCGCGCCGCCCTGATAACCGGAGCCTCACGTGGGATCGGGCGTGCGCTGGCCGAGCTGCTCGGGGAGGAGGGGTACGCGCTGACGGTCACAGCGCGCCGGCCCGAAGGCGTCGAGCAGGCCGCAACCGCACTGACCGAACGCGGCTACGAGGTCGCGAGCCTGGCGGCGAACGTCGCGGACGAGGACAGCCTGAGGCGGGTGGTCGAGCTTCACCGCGAGCGTTACGGGCGCCTCGACGTGCTCGTCAACAATGCGGGAATCGGCATCGGCGCCGGGGCCGGGGAGCACCAGACCAAGCACATCGACCTCCAGCTGGCCGTCAACCTGCGCTCGACGATCCTGCTCTACCGCGAGTGTGCTGAGCTGTTGCGAGCTGCCGGCCGGGAGCATCGCGGCGCACTTGTGGTCAACCTTGCCTCGATCGCGGGTAAGTCGCCGCAGCCGTGGCTGTCGGTCTACTCCGCCTGCAAAGCGGCGATCGTCGCCTACACCCAGGCCATGAACAAGGAGTTGAACTCCGACGGAGTCAAGTCCGTCGCGTTCTGCCCCGGGTTCGTCGACACCGACATGACCGAGTTCGTGAAGAGCTCCGTGCCGGCGGAGGAGATGCTGAAGACCAGCGACATCGCGGAGGCGCTCCGGTTCCTGCTGCGGGTCTCGCCCACATGCGTGGTTCCCGAGATCATCTTCCAGCGGCCCGGGGAGACGGTGTAGCGCCAGCGGCTCAGACGGCGGCCTGGCGGACTCCTCTACGGGGCGCGACGAGCTCTGAGCGTGACATATCCGCCGCTACCGGCCGCGTATTAGGTTGGCCTGGAGCTGCTATTCGCGCGCACGATCGGCAAGTTCCTCGTGCACATCCGGGCGGTTAGGACCTGCGGCCGGCTGACTCCCAAGGCGGCGCTGCTGCGCAACCTCGGGCGCATCATCGACGGGCTGCCGATCCCGCGTCACGCCGCGTACACCCAGACCAGTCGCCGTTGCGGGATGGTCAGCGTCTGACCGGTGTACGGGCCCCGGTCTCGTGTGTCGAGCATGTAGCCGGCGACGAGGTTGGTAGTAACCGACCCGCCGCTCTGCTCGATGAACACGCGCACCCCGGTACGGTCGAGCATGGCCACGTACTCCCGACCGCCGCGGTTGAACAGCCCTAGCTTTCCGCGCGGTGGAGCAGATCGCGGGCTGGGTAGGGCGACGCCATCGAACGCCTTCAGCGATGCCGGCCTGGCCCAGACGCTCTCGACTTTGAGAGCCGTGTTCTGCTGGCTGATGTAATCGAGGCCGCGAACGGTCAGAGGGACGACAGCGACAATCCGCTCCTGGGACGGGCTCGTGAGCACGCCCAGCGAACACAAGTCACCGGGCATCGGGAAGCCGGTCGATATCGGTCCTCGCTTCTGGGGCGCGCGGAACTCGGCGGAGCCATCGACGAAGTCGACGATCCAGCCCGCGCCGGCTGCGCTAACCCGGTCACAGGAGATCGCTATCCGACGTCCCGCGATCTGTTCGTAGCGGGCCGCGGCGATGTTCCCAAAGGTGAAGGTCAGGCCTCTGTATCTGACCACGTGAACGCCATGCCCGTCGCTGCCGAGCGCGAGCTGCTTCGCTGACGCCGCACCGGCCAGTCCAAGCGCGGCGAGCGCCATGAGACCCAGCGGCACGCCCGCAAGGGCTCGACTCGCACTCCTGAATATCCCCGCGGTCACTAGGCGCCTCCTCGCCGGCACGTGACAGCAACCCTTGTTCGCGCGAGGACGCTACTCGATCGCCGATCGCGCGCACGCCGGTTGAGTGCCCGTGTGTCCGTCACTGTCTGCTTCCCGTTCACGTCTTACGGGACCTCCGGGTGTTGATTTCGTATGGAACTCTTACCTGCCTCCTACGCTCCTGCGACGGCGGACTGGGATCGTGGTTGGGTCCACGATCAAGAAAGGAGGTGAGCTGCCAATGCGCAGGCTGAAGTCCATCATCACCACGCTCCTGGTCACGGGTGCGCTTGTGGGCGGCGGTGCTGCGATCGCCAACGCGGCGACGTCGAGCTCGTCGTCGAGCACGACGACGACCCATCCGAAGACGACCGCGCACAGCAAGGCCACCGCGCCGGCTCACTCGAGGCACAACTGCCCGAACATGCCGAACGCGCCAAGCATGTGAACTCAACTGAGGCGCCCCGGGGTGAAGCGCAAGGTCCTAGGGGCGCCTCGGGAGCGCGAAGCGCTTAGCGCCTACTCCAACATCAGCACGCTGCGGATGCCATCCTGGCGCTCCATCAGCTCGAATCCCCGATTGACGTTATCGAGCGTCAGCCGGTGAGAGATGAACGGATCAACGTCGACCTTGCCGTCGAGGTAGAGCTGCACGAGCTCCGGCACCTGGTCACGGCCCTTAACTCCGCCGAACGACGATCCGCACACCCGACGGCCGGTGATCAGGTACCGCGGGATGATCTCGAGCACTTCCCCCTTGCCGGCGACCCCGGCGACTGTGCACAGACCCCAGCCCATCCGGGCCGACTCGACCGCTTGGCGCATCACCGACACCAGTCCGGTGGCCTCGAACGTGTAGTCGGCGCCGAATCCACCTGTCGCCTCGAGGATCCGTGCCACAGTCTCCGGCCCGCCCTCCCACACCTCGGTTGCCCCCTGCCCGCGCGCGAGCTCGAGCCGCTCAGCCGAGAGGTCCACGCAGATGATCCGCTCCGCGCCCTGGAGCCGGCAGCCCGCGACGGCGCCGAGACCGACCATCCCCGCGCCGAACACGACACAGGTGGATCCCTCCTGCACCTTGGCGGTGTTGATCGCCGCGCCGAGCCCGGTTGAGAGACCGCAAGCGAACAGGCACGTACGGTCGGGTGGCGCCTCCGGCGGGACACGGGCGAGTGAGATCTCCGGCATCACCGTGTACTCCGCGAACGTGCTGGTCCCCATGAAGTGCCGGATCGGTTCGCCGTCGCGCGACAGCCGTGCAGTGCCGTCCGGGAGATAGCCGAGATTCTGCTGCTCGCGGATCGCGAGGCACAGATTTGTCCTCGTACTGCGGCAGTGCACGCACTCCCGACATTGGGGCGAGAACAGCGTCACCACATGGTCGCCCTCGGAAAGGGTCTGGACGCCTTCGCCGATGCGCTCCACGACGCCAGCCCCCTCGTGACCGAGCACCGTCGGCGCGTATCCGGACGGGTCGGCCCCTGAGGCCGTGTACATGTCGGTGTGGCAGACACCGCACGCCTGCAGCCTGACCAGGACCTCGCCTGAGCGTGGCTCGGCGAGATCGACCTCGGTGACGTTGAGCGGCTCGCCGAACTGCTCGAGCACCGCGGCGCGGATCCTCACGGCTGCTCTCTCCTCTCTGTGTGAGCCTCGCGGCTGGGTCAGCTTTTTGGGGCTGCGGGGGCGACTACCCTAGCGGGATGGCCTCCGATCACGATCTGTCCGAGCGGATCAACCCGAACGCGATCCTTGCGGTCCTCGCGCTGGCGGGTATCGCGTTCGCGGTGTTGAGCTCGGCGGTGCTTCCCGCCCTCCCGACGATTCAGCGAAGCCTCCACGTATCGGAGACCGACGTCGGCTGGCTTCTGACAGGTTTCCTGCTGTCGGCATCGGTCGGGACGTCGATCATCGGCCGCCTCGGTGACATGTATGGAAAGGAGCGCCTGCTCCTGGTGACGCTTGGCGTGCTTGCGGTCGGAGTCCTGCTCGCCGCGATCGCGCACTCGCTCATACTGCTGATCATCGCGCGCGTGATCCAGGGGATCGGCGGGGGCATCTTTCCGCTGGCGTTCGCGATCATCCGCGACGAGTTCCCTGCCGACCGCGTGCCGGGGAGTATCGGCCTGCTCTCATCGATGCTCGGTGTCGGAGGCGGGGTCGGCGTCGTGGTCGGCGCGCTGATCGTCGAGCATCTGAGCTGGCACTGGTTGTTCTGGATCCCGCTCGCGCTGACTCTGCTGGCGGCAGCATGCACCTGGTGGTTTGTCCCGGAGTCACCGATCCGCGTTCCCGGTCGTGTCAACTGGATCGCGGCGATGCTGATGAGTGCGGGCGTCTGCTGCTCGCTGATCGCCATCGCGCAGACCACCACCTGGGGGTGGATCTCCGCCAAGACGCTAGGACTGCTGCTCGCGGGCCTCGCGATCATCGCCGTCTGGATCCTGTTCGAGGTGCGCAGCAAGGAGCCCCTGATCGACATGGCGATGATGCGGATCCGCGGCGTGTGGACGACAAACCTGGCGGCGTTCCTGCTCGGCGCCGGGATGTATTCGTCGTTCCTTCTCTACCCGCAATTCGCGCAGCTGCCAAAGAGCACGGGATTCGGTTACGGAGCATCGGTCGTGGCCTCTGGCCTCTACCTGCTACCAGGCGCAGCTGCCATGGGCCTGCTGGGCTCCGCCGCCGGGCGGGTTGCGCGCCGTTTCGGCTCGAAGCCCGCGATGCTCACCGGGACCGCGATCACAGCTTTCTCGTTCGCGCTGTTCGCCGTGGCCAACAGCCATCCATACGACATGCTTATCGCCAGCGCCCTCTTGGGGATTGGGATCGGCCTGGCGTTCGCGGCGCTCGGGAACCTGATCGTCGGGGCGGTACCGCCCGAGCAGACCGGTGTCGCGACCGGCATGAACACAGTGCTGCGGACGCTCGGCGGCGCCGTGGGGGCGCAGATCGCGGCGACTGTGATCGCCTCTCACACCGCCCACGGGCTTCCCACCCTCACCGGCTATAGGATCGTGTTCCTGATGGCGACCGGGTTCCTCGTGGTGTGCGTGCTGGCTGGCGCGCTGGTGCCCGGTGGGCGCGCGCGTCTCGCAACGCGTGGTCTGAAGCCCGCCGAAGAGACCGGATAGCGCGTGTCCTCAGCCGTTCGGTCGCTGCCTGAGGTACTGGTCACCGAGCAAGAGCTGTGGGTTGATGGCCCACCGCATGAGCTGTTCGCCAAGCTGCGCAGCGAGTGCCCGGTTCACTGGACATCGCGGATCGGGGAGTACCCGAACGAGGCCGGCTACTGGTCGGTGACGCGCCCGCAGGACATTCACACGGTCAGCCGCGACTGGCGGACGTATTCCTCGGAGCTTGGCGGCGTCACCGCCGCGACGGATGTGTTCCCTATTGAGCTGATGCGGGCGATGTTCATCGGCATGGATCCGCCGAAGCACGACCGGCTGAAGACGCTCTTCCAGGCCGGCTTCACGCCCAAGCGAATCGCCGCCCACGAACCCGCGATCAGGGCAATCGTGGTCGACGTCCTCGATCGTCTGGATGGCCGGGATACCTGCGATCTCGTCTCCGAGGTGGCCCAGCCGATCGTCTCCCGGGTGATCGGAAGCTTCATGGGAATACCCCCCGCGGACGATCACGCGTGGGCGACGCTGATGAACACCGCTCTCGCCGCCGGTGATCCTGACCTCAATCCGGACGGCATCGCGAGCATCGTCGCCAACGAGATCCCCGAGATCTTCGCTCGCTGCTCAATGATGATCGCGGAGCGTCGCGAGCACCCCACCGACGATTTGACGAGCGTGTTGGTGCACGCCGAGATCGACGGCCAGAAGCTCGAAGAGCATGAGATCGTGATGGGCTTTTTCCTGCTCGTAGCGGCAGGCAACGACAGCACGAAGGCGACCTACTGCAGTGGGATGGCTGCACTGATGAAGCATCCAGACCAGCGTGCCGCGCTCCTCGAGGACCCGCCCCTGATCCCAGCCGCGGTCGAAGAGGCGCTCCGGATGTATCCGGCGTTCGCGCACTTCCGGCGCACAGCTACGTGCGACACGGAGCTTGCGGGCCAGACGATCCGCGAGGGCGAGAAGGTCGTGATGTGGTACGTGTCCTCCAACCGTGACGAGTCGCGCTACGAGCATCCGAACCGCTTCGACGTTCGTCGTAACCCCGAGCACCAGGCGTTTGGCGCCGGCGGCCGGCACTTCTGCCTGGGAGCTGCGCTGGCCCGCCTCGAGCTTCGTGTCATGTTCGAGGAGACCCTCAATCGGTTCCCGACGATGAAGCCTGCCGGCCAGCCCACAGGCGTTCAGTCGGCGTTCCTGAACCAGCTGAAGACGTTGCCGGTGGCGTTGCGCTGAGCGTGCCGCCGAGAGCTGCCGGCCCAGGTTCGCTCGGTGCGCCGCGCGAACGACGTCTCGTGTTTGGTGAGATCGCCGAGCTCTACGACCGCTACCGGCCCGCCTATCCCGATCGACTGGTCGACGACTTGGTGGAGCTCGCGGGCCTGGAGGTGGGACAGCCGGTGCTCGAGGTCGGCGCCGGCACGGGGAAGGCGACAGCGATGTTTGCGGCGCGGAAGCTTTCTGTGGTCGCGGTCGAGCCGAGCACCGAGATGGCAGCGGTCGCCCGGCGCAGCTGTTCCGCGTACCCGGGCGTGGTGGTCGAGGAGAGCGATTTCGAGGACTGGGACCGGGCCCGCAGGGAGTTCCAGCTTCTGTTCTCGGCCCAGGCCTGGCACTGGGTGGCGCCAGAGGTCAGATATGAACGGGCGCGGGCAGCGCTATGCCGCAACGGTCTCCTCGCGGTGTTCTGGAACCGTCCGGTTTGGAGGAGGTCAGACCTACGGGAAGCTTTGGCGGTCGTCTACGAGGAGGTGGCCCCCAAGCTGGCCGCCGATGCCCCGATGCACCCCGCGAACCTCTGTCCAGACGCCGAGGAAGACTGGGAAGGGGAGTTGGCCGCCGTCGACGGCTTCACCGATGCCGAGGTTCGCTACTACGACTGGGGGCGGGCGTACTCGGCGGAGACGTACTGCGGGCTGCTCAGGTCAACTTCGGAGATCCAGCTACTCGAGGAGAAGCGACGGGGTGCACTGATCGAGGCCGTGATCGCCGTGATCGAGGCTCACGGCGGATACATGGCGTTGCCGCTGGCGACGCGCCTGTGCCTCGCGCGCCGAGCGGACTGAGTGACTGCGGTCAGCTGCGGAGCTGCGGAGCTGCGGGGACGACGGTTCAACCCCGGGTCCCTTTGGTCAGGGGCCAGCACAACGCGGATTTCGCCACGATCACGGGCCAGCACAACACAGATTCGTGTGCATAGTGCGCCAACGGACTCATCGACAGCTGCGCTCGTCGCGTGGTGCACGCCATATGCGCACCACGCGTCACGATCGTCGGCAGAGGGGCATCTTGACGCGCTAAGCACCCCAAGGACGCGAAAGTGCTTCGCGTGCGAATGCACACCACCGCCGCGTCAGCCGCGGCTCTGGGTCTCCCCGTGAAAGAACCTGGCGGAGACGATCAGTCCAGCCAGCCCCCACGCGGCGATGATGGCCAGGTCGGTGCCACTCAGCCCGGTTCCGTGGACGCCCGTGGCGACCGCCCGCTGCAGTCCGATCGAGAGATGGGACAGCGGAAAGATCTTGCCGATCGTCTGCGTCCGAGCTCTTCGGGTACACCCGCGGCTACAGGACGCCGGCCAGAACCAGCCCTCCGATCGCTAGCAGCACGACGGCGGTGAACAGGTTGCCCCAGCGATCAAGCCACCGCGCCCGAAGTAGGTAGCCGCCCGCAGACGCCCCAAGCGTCAGGGCCGACGATCGTCGTCACGGTGACCAGCGCGAAGATCACGAGCGCGCCGACTGCCGCCCCCACACCAGCCGCGGTCGCGGCGAGGAACACCGGCAGGATCGTCAGATCCGGTGAGGGCGCGGCCCCGAACGGCACCATCACCACCAGCAGCGAGTGCCGTGCCGACGGCTCCGGGAGCGAGCGCGGTGCCGACAGCTCCGGGAGAGAGCGCGGTGCCGAGGGCTCCGGGAGCCAGCGCGGGGCCGGGTCCGAGGGCTCCGCGTGCGTCGAATGATCGTCGTGATGGTGATGATGGTGACCATGCCCGTGACCGCCGCGGCGCAGCTCGAACAGGCCAAAGGCGACTCCGGTCGCGATCAGGATCCCCCCGACGATCGCGTTCTGCGCATGCTCGACGGTCGATCTGAACTGCAGCCCGACGATCACGATCACTGCGCCCAAGACCATCGATACAAGCAGGTGAGTCACGCCGGCCAGCCCCGAGAGACGCGCGATCCGTGCCATCGAGTATTGCTGGGTGCGCCCCACCACCGCCAAGGGAACCCACTGGTCAGGAAGAACTGCGTGCCCGAAGCCGACGCCGGCGGCGGCGACTGGAGCGGCGGCAACGGTCACGACTCATCCTTCGTGCCGGCGGGTGATGGCGTCAGACCTCAAACAGTCGCTACGCGCGCCAAGGCGAGCGTTCGCGTATGAGCTCTTCATCGTCCTGGATCACGTGCATCACCGCGTTGATCAGGGCCAGATGTGTGAACGCCTGCGGGAAGTTGCCGAGGTGCCTGCCGGTGCGCGCATCGACCTCCTCGGCGTAAAGGCCGAGCGGACTGGAGTACCCGAGCGCGCGCTCGCACAGGTCACGCGCTCGGTCGCGCTCGCCGATCTCACTGAGCGCGGACACCAGCCAGAACGTGCAGATCAGGAAGGTACCCTCGTTGCCTGAGAGGCCGTCGTCGGTCTCCTCCGGCCGATATCGCAGCACGAGGCCGTTGTCGGTCAGCTCGTCGGCAATCGCAAGCACCGTGTTTCGCACGCGCTCGTCGCTGGTGGGCAGAAAGCGCAGAAGCGGGATCAGCAGCACCGCAGCATCCAGGGCGTCGGTCTCGTAGTGCTGGACGAACACGCCGCGGCCGTCGACGCCCCGTTCGCACACATCCGCCCGGATCTCCTCCGCTGCGGCATGCCAGCGTGCGGCGTGCTCCCGGTCCTCGCGGAGCGTCGCAAGTCGTGCACCCCGGTCGCAGGCGAGCCAGCAAAAGACCTTCGAGGAGGTGAAGTGCTTGGGCTCGCCCCGAACCTCCCAGATGCCGCGGTCCGGCTTTTGCCAGTTTGCGATCGCGGCATCGACCTGGCGCCCGAGGAACGGCCACAGGCGCTCGTCGAGCGCGTCGCGCGAGCGGGTATGCAGGTAGACGGAATCGAGCAGAATGCCCCACATGTCGTGCTGATCCTGCTTGTAGGCGTCGTTCCCGATCCGCACTGGCCGCGCGTTCTCGTACCCCGTCAGGTGATCGAGGATCTCCTCATCGAGCTGGCGCTCGCCCCCGACGCCGTACATGACCTGAAGCCGCTCCTCCCCGCCGGCGACCTCGGTCATGAACGAGAAGAAGTCGTTTGCCTCCCAGTCGAAGCCGAGCGTGTAGAGCCCCCACAGCATGAAGCTCGAGTCCCGGATCCAGGTGTAGCGGTAGTCCCAGTTGCGCTCCCCGTGCGGGGTTTCGGGAAACGACGTCGTCGCGGCGGCGATCAGCGCGCCGGTGGGGGCATAGGTCAGCCCCTTCAGCGTCAGGGCGCTGCGCTGCAGGTAGGTGCGCCAGGGATGATCGGGGAAGCTGCCTCCATCGAGCCAGTGTTGCCAGTGATGCGCGGTCCAGACAAGTCGGCGGTAGGCCTCGCCAAAGTCGGGCGGCGCGGGATGCTCGCTCCACGTGAGGGCGCAGTAGAGCTGCTCGCCTTCCTTCATCCGGTGGCGGGCCATGGCGCGGGGCCCCTCGAAGCCCAGCCGCAGGTCAGTCCGGAGCGTCAGCTCTAGGTCCAGTCGCTTACTGCGGGCCACCCCCTCGTGATAGCCGTCGCCCGAGTACTCCCAGCATGCTTGCTCGCGGCCGTAGTCAAAGGCGGGCTGACAATCGAGGACCACTTCGACCTCACCATTGACGCATCGCATCGTGCGCAGCAGGACGTGGTCGGCGTCGTAATCGGTCGGCGCCCGCCGATGGGTATAGGCACGCTCCTCCTCGTGATGCCAAGGACCGATCAGCAGAACGTCGCGCACGATGATCCAGCCCGAGCCGGTCCACCAGCTCGTCTCGAGAACCATCGTGCCGGGCAGGTAGCGCCGCGAGGCGGGCACATTCACGCCGGCAGGACCGAGCCGGAAATGCCCGGCGTCGCGGTCGAGCATCGCGCCGAACACGCTCGGGGAGTCCATCCGGGGAAGGCACATCCACTCAACACTGCCGCTCGGGGCCACCAGCGCGTTCGCTACGCAGTCCGACAGGAATCCGTAATCAGCGATCGGCGGAAATGGGCTGCCGCCGAGCGGAACGTTGGCAGTGAGCTGCCGAACGGGCAGCTGCGAGCCCTCGCTTGGAGCGCGCGTTTCGCTGCGCTGGTGTCCGTCCGAGGTGCTCATCTCGGTGCAGTATCACTCCTTGATGCGCGGTGTTGAGAGGCGGCAGAAAGCTTGCAAGCCTCAGTACGGCGCGGCTCAGCCGCCCGCTCGTTTCAGCGACAGGGCCAAGATGGCCACGATAGCCACGGGCATCACCCACCACGCGGGTACACCCGCCCCGGCGATCGCTGCAGTCGCGCCCAGCGCCACCACGACGCCGGCGGCAGTGGTCCAGTCGTCTCCGACGATGAAGTCCCAGACCGCGAGCCCTGTCCGGCGCACCAGGCTCACGCGAGCTCACCCACGCGCGGTTGGACGGGCGCCCGGCGAAGCCACTGAACCATCGCAAGCGACACGAGCGCAATCCCGGCGATCAGCGCGAGTATCGCCGCGTCGGCTCCGGGCCACGAAGCGCCCGCTCCCTCGGTACCCCAGAACGTCCCGAATGCCGTCAGCATCACGCCGACGGTGAACTTCATGGTGTTCTCGGGCACCCGCGCCAGTGGCGCTCTGACCGCGATGCCGACCAGCACGACGACCAACACCGCGCAGCCGGCCGCGGCTGCCGCGAGCCCGACCCGGTGCTGATTGGCTCCGAAGGTCAGCACGATCACCACGACCTCGAGTCCCTCGAGGAGGACGCCCTTCAGCGCGATCGTGAACGAGTAGCCGTCGAAGCCCCCGCCCGCCGTGGACGCAGCGTGCGCGGCCTCGGTCTCCTCGCGGAACGTCTTCAGCTCGTCGTGAAGCGCCTTGCGGCCTGCGAACCGGAGGATCGACTTTCGCAGCCATTGCAGCCCGAACACGAGCAGCAGCCCCCCGACGGCAATCCGCAGGACGTTGATCGGCAGCGAGGTTAGTGCGGGCCCGAGCGCGAGGACCAGCACCGCCAGCGCGACCGCGGCGGTCGCAACGCCGCTGAGCGCGGAGGACCAGCTCCGAGTCGTCCCTACGGCGAGGACGATCGTGAGCGCCTCCACTGCTTCAACTGCGGAAGCAAGGAATACGGCGAGTGCGAGGCCGACATCTGGTCCGGACATCCCTCTCAGTATTGCGAACGCCCGAGGTGAGGGTTAAGCCAGCGGGGCCTCCCGCGCCGTGCGTCATCATGGATGTAGATGAGCGCTAACCGCGGAGGAGGATTCGGCCCGGCCCATGGCATCACGCGCGGCGGGATGCGCGGTCTCGGCGACCCCGATCGCAAGCCGCCGCCGCTGATGGATCCGACGCGCGAGCGCGACCGCGGCCGGATCCTGCGGCTGTTCAAGCCATACCGCCGGCGTCTGGGGTCCGTGCTGGGGCTGATCGTCGTCTCAGCCGGGATCAGCATGCTCAATCCGTTCCTGCTGCGCGACGTGCTCGACGAGGGCATCTTCAAGCACAACACGACGCTGCTGACCGAGCTCGTTCTCGCGATGATCGCGATCGCGATCGCGACCGGGGCCTTCGGGGTCTGGCAGACCTACATCTCGAATTCGGTCGGTCAACGGGTCATGCACGACCTTCGCGCGGCCGTCTACCGCCGGCTGCAGCGGATGTCGCTGGCGTTCTTCACGCGCACGCGAACCGGTGAGGTTCAGTCGCGGATCGCCAACGACATCGGCGGCCTTGAGAACGTCGTAACCACGACCGCGACATCGATCGCCTCGAACGCGACGACCGTGATCGCGGCGGTGGTCGCGATGTGCATTCTCGACTGGCGCCTGGCGGTGATCTCGCTCGCGTTCGTCCCGCTGTTCATATGGCTCACCCGCCGCGTGGGGAAGGCGCGGCGGCGGATCACCAGTGAGCAGCAGCGCCGGCTTGCGGATATGTCAGCGCTCGTCGCGGAGTCGCTATCGGTCTCGGGGATCATGCTCGGCAAGACGATGGGCCGCGGCCATGACCTCGCCGAGCGTTTCACCGGCGAGTCGAGGGAGATCGCGGATCTCGAGGTCCGCTCGAGAATGGCCGGTCGGTGGGTGATGTCGACGATCCAGATGACATTCGCGGTCCAGCCCGCGATCATCTACTGGCTCGCGGGCCAGTCGTTCCTCGGCGGCCTGTCGATCGGGACCGCGGTGGCGTTCTCGACGCTGTCGACGCGCTTGCTGTTCCCGATCCAGTCGCTGCTCGGCGTCGGGGCCGATGTCGAAGCCTCGATGGCCCTGTTCGACCGGATCTTCGAATACCTCGATCTGCCGATCGACATCATCGAAGCCGAACATCCCGTCCGGCTGCGGCCCAAGGAGGTGCTGGGCGAGGTCCGCTTCGAGCGCGTCTCCTTCCGCTACGGAGGGACGGGACACGAGGAGTGGACGCTGCGCGACATCGACCTGGTGATCCCGGCCGGCACACGCACCGCGATCGTGGGCGAGACCGGGGCGGGCAAGACGACATTGGGCTACCTCGTTGCGCGGCTCTACGAGCCCCAGGAGGGCAGGGTGACGATCGACGGGATCGACGTGCGTGAGGCGAGCCTGGAGTCGCTGGCGGCAACCGTCGGGGTTGTCTCGCAGGAGACGTATCTGTTTCACGCCAGCGTTCGCGAGAACCTGCGCTTCGCCTGCCCGGAGGCGACCGACGAGGAGATCGAAGATGCTGCCCGCACCGCGCGGATTCACGACCTGATCGCCTCGCTGCCGGACGGCTACGACACGGTGGTCGGCGAACGCGGCTACCGCTTCTCCGGCGGAGAAAAGCAGCGGATGGCAATCGCCCGAACGATTCTCCGCAACCCTCCCGTGCTGGTGCTCGACGAGGCGACGAGCTCACTCGACACCCAGACAGAGGCCGCCGTGCAGGCGGAGCTCGAACGGCTGTCGGAAGGGCGCACCACGATCACTATCGCGCACCGGCTTTCGACCGTGCGGGATGCGGAGCAGATCGTCGTTCTCGAGCGCGGGCAGATCGTCGAGCGCGGGACTCACGAGGAACTCCTCGAACGCGGCGGCGCCTATGCCGCGCTTGTGTCGCGCGACGTCGCGCGCGAGCCCGTCTAGTCGAGCGCCGGAAGTGGCGCTGCGATCGCCCCGTACAGCTCGGGACGGCGATCGGACAGCGCGTCGTTGTGCTCGCCGAGCTGCTTGTCGCGCGCCAGCGCGGGATCGATGTCTGCGCTCACCAGGCCTTCGCCGCGGACGCGGTCCGTCAGAAGCCGGCCAGTGGGAGCGGCGATCGCGGTTGCGCCCACCCATTGCACTCCGCGCTCGAGTCCCGTCCGGTCGGCCTGTGCGACGTACACCCGGTTGACCATCGCGGTCGTGCTCGCCAGGAGGAGCTCACCCGGGAGCGGCGCGAGCTCAGGACCGACGACGGGATTGTTCGTCGGAACGGCGATCACCTCGGCGCCCGCGAGCGCGAGCATCCGCATCGCCTCGGGGAACTGCGAGTCGTAACAGATTCCAACGCCCACCCGGGCGAGCGAAGTCTCCACCACGGGTGGGGGATCATCGCCGGGTGTGAACACGAGTTTCTCCTGGTCCCACAGGTGGAGCTTCCGGTACACAGCGAGTAGCTCCCCAGCCTCGATCAGGACCGCGCTGTTGCGAATCAAGCCGTCGTCGTCGAGCTCACAGACGCCGCCCACGATCGCGATCTCCTCACGAACGGACTGCTCGCGCCACCCCTCCACCGTGGGACCGTCAATCGGCTCGGCGAGTTCACGCGCCTCCCCGGCGTCCCTGAACACATAGCCGCTGACACACAGCTCCGGGAGCACGATGAGGGCCGCGCCGTCCGCCGCGGCAGCGCTGACCGCGGAGGCGGCCCTCCGGCGATTGCCGTCGAGCTCGCCGATCCTCGGCCACAGCTGCGCGCAGGAAAGCTTCATCGGCGGAGGGTCAGCGTAGGAGTCCGCTGGAAAGCTTCATCGGCGGAGGATCATCGCAGGAGTCCCCTGGAGATGATCAGGCGCTGAATGTCGGAAGTGCCCTCCTCGATCTCCTCGAGCTTGGCGTCGCGCATCCATTTCTCGACCGGATACTCACGCGAGTAGCCCCAGCCGCCGAGCGTCTGGACCGCCGCCCAGGTGCACCGCATCGCCGTCTCCGATGCGTGAAGCTTGGCCATCGCCGCCTCGGTTCCGGCCCGTTGGCCGCGGTCGAGCATCGTCGCGGCGCGCCAGGTCAACAGACGCGATGCGTCAACGGCGAGAGCCATGTCGGCGAGCCTGAATGCGACGGCCTGGTGCTCGGCGATCGGCTTTCCGAACTGGACGCGCTCCTTCGCGTAGTCGACGGCGAACTCGAGCGCCGCGCGCGCCAGCCCGGTGGCCGAGGCCGCAAGCGTCACCCGAGAGCGGTCGAAGGTCTCCATCAGCCCGCGAAAGCCCATTCCCTCCTCGCCGAGGCGCCGATCCTCGCCGACCTCGACGTCGTCGAGAAACAGCTCGGTGTTAGGGATCGCGCGCTGGCCCATCTTGCGGATCGGGGGCCCGCAGCGCACTCCCGGATCCTCGGAGTCCAGCAAGAAGGCGGTGATCCCCCGGTGGCCACTGCCTGGATCGACGGTCGCGAACACCACGTAGAACCGGGCCACGCCCCCGTTGGAGATCCAGGCCTTCTGTCCCGAGATGACGTAGCCACCGTCGACGCGCCGCGCACGGGTGCGGATCGAGGCGGCATCGGAGCCGCTCTGGGGCTCGGTGATCGCGAGCGCCGTCAGCGGCGGATCATCGTTCGTCAGCGGGCGAAGCCAGCGCTCCTTCTGCGCCTCGTTTCCGAGCGCGAGCACGGGCTCGGCGAAGAAGCCGCCCGAGGTGATCAGGTTGCCGATGCCTGCACAACCATGAGACAGCTCCTCCTGCACCAAGCATCCGGTCAGGCAGTCGGTCATCCCGGTGCCGCCGTACTGTTCGGGGAGCATGAACGCGGTCAAACCGAGGGCGGCTGCCTTCCGCCACGCCTCCCACGGAACCTCCACGTCGGCCTCGTCGACCTCGCGGGAGATCGGCCTGATCTCCCTCGCCGCGAAGTCACGACACAGTCGCTGGATCTCGAGCTGCTCGTCGGTGAGCTCGACGAGCTGGGTCATCGGTCCCGCACTCGTGCTGTGGCGGCGTCGGCCTCTGGGTCCTGCGCCAGCAGCCCATACGCGAGCCGCTCGAGCTCGAGTCCGGCCTGGCGCGAGGCCTCCGGCATCGCGTCGATCAGCCGGCCCGTGACGCGCACCGCAAGCGCCGGAAGCGTGGCGATACGCGCGGCGTGTTCTAGCGCCCGATCGAGTGCCTCACCTTCGGCGACGACATCGTTGACGAGCCCGACGCGGTAGGCCTCGGCGGCGGAGAAACGCTCGCGCAGCAGGATCAGCTCCTTGGCCCGGGCAGGTCCGAGTAACCGGACGAGACGGTGCGTGCCGCCCCAGCTCGGCACGATCCCCAGCTTGACCTCCGGGAGCCCGAACACAGCGCTCTGATCGGCGATCCGGAAGTCGGTTGCGACAGCCAGCTCGAGCCCGCCGCCGAGGCAGTAACCGGAGATCGCGCTGAAGGTCGGCATCGGCAGATCGGCGACTCGCTCCGGAAAGTCTCCAGTCCCGTCGTAGTAGGAGACGATCGAAGCAGGGTCAAGTCCTCCCAGCTCGTTGACATCAGCTCCGGCGGAGAACACTCGCGGGCCGCCGGTGAAGATCACCGAACGAGCCTCGCGGAGCTCGCGGCTCTCGAGTGCCGCGCAGAGTTCGCGCTCGACCTCCGCCGAGATCGCGTTCAGCTTCTCCGGCCGATTGAAGGTGACGACGCATGCGTGCTCACGGCCCTCGACATTGATGAGCTCAGACATGGGCGGCCTCCGGGCTTGCCACGGTGCCGAACTCGAGCAGTCCATCCAGCCCCCGCTTGGCCGCCTCGCCGGCGATGATCAGCCGCTGGATCTCCGAGGTGCCCTCCCAGATCCGGTCAACGCGGATATCGCGGTACAGACGCTCGACCGGGTTCTCGCGCATATAGCCACGGCCGCCGAAGATCTGCACCGCCCGGTCGATCACCCGCCCCGCCGCCTCCGAGGCCGAAAGTTTGACCATCGCCGCCTTGGCGTGGAGCTGCTTGCGGGACAGGCCGTTGTCGGCCTCCCACGCCACCTGGTAGGTGAGC
This sequence comes from Actinomycetota bacterium, assembly GCA_030948665.1. GTDB lineage: Bacteria > Actinomycetota > Thermoleophilia > Solirubrobacterales > Solirubrobacteraceae > Palsa-465. The sequence goes on from JALYZY010000012.1 coordinate 23,446, forward strand.
GCCCGGTTCAGCGCAATCTCGCACGCGCTGTCGGCGATCATCGCGCCGATCATCTGGTTGGCGCCGATCGGTTGGCCGAACTGGATACGCTCCTGTGAGTAGTCCCTGGCCAGCCTCAGTGCGCGCTCGGCCGCACCGAGCGCTCGGGCGGCGATCATCAGGCGCTCCTCGACGAACCACTCGCGGGTGAGCTCGTAGCCGCCGCCGATCTCGCCGAGAATGTTCGCCTCGGTCAGCGCGACCGAGTCGAACACGAACTCTGGGTGCTCGTATACGAACGTGTGCATGTACGCGGGGACGCGCTTCACCCGGACGCCCGGCAGGTCCTTGTCAACGAGGAACAGGGTGGGCGCGCGCTCGGGCATGACCAGCGCGAGCACGATCAGGTAGTCGGCGACATCGCCTACCGTCACGAACCACTTCTCGCCGCTCAGCAGGAAGCGCCCCTCGTCGTGGCGCTCGGCGACGGTCTCGATCAACGATGGGTCCGAGCCGGCGCCGGCCTCGGTAACGGCGTAGCAGTCGCGGCGATTGCCGGCGATGGTGGGGATCAGGTAACGCTCGCGCTGCTCATCGCTGCAGTGAGCGAGCGCGTTGGCCGGTCTCCAGACCGCATCCCATAGGGCGTTGGTGAGCCGTCCGAGCTGCTCCTGAACCAGCACCTGGTCGAGCGTGGACAGGCCCTGTCCGCCCCATTGCACAGGCATGTTGATGGCGTTCAGCTCAGCATCGAGGGTCAGCTCGCGGATCCGCGCCAGCGACTCCGGCGGCAGTCCGCGCCCCTCCTCACACGGTTGCTCGAAGACTTCAACCTCAGCCGCGAGGCGGCCTGCCCGCCGTCGCAGGTCAAGCTGCTGCGGTGTGTATGTGAACTGCACGGTGGTTGTGCTCCTGTGTTGTCGTTGGGGCGCGGACGCACCGCGCATCGAGCCCGATCGCACCGTCCGGCGTGACGAGCAGGGGATTGACCTCGAGCTCTGAGAGCTCTGGATGACATGAGGCGGCGAGCGACAGGTCGGCGAGTGCCCGTGCAGCCGCGGTGAGGTCGAGGGCTGAACGGCTCCGCGCGCCGGTGAGCAGCGGGGCGGCGCGCAGCGAGCGCAGCATCGCCTCCGCCTGGGCGACCGACACCGGCGCAAGCGCCACCGCCATGTCGCGGAGGATCTCGGTGTAGATGCCGCCGCTTCCCGCGAGCGCAACCGGACCGAAGCGGGGATCCCACCGGCACCCGATGAGCAGCTCGAGCCCTTCTGCAAGCGCTGCCATGCCCTCGACCGAACAAACCTCCGGCGCGAGCCGGTGTTCGAAGTCTGCATACGCGCGGCTTAGGGCCTGCTCGTCGGCGAGACCGAGGGCGACGCCTCCGCGATCTGACTTGTGGTCTGTGCCGAGGGCCTTGAGCACGACTGGATAGCCGATCTCGCGGGCGGCGGCGAGTGCCTCAGGCGCGCTGGCGACGGTCCGCTGTGCGGTGAGCGGCACGCCCGCCTCGTTCAGCAGCCCGCGAGCTACCTCGTAGCCCTCGCCGCGCAATGGCTCTGCCGCACCGGGGATCTCAGGGATCCCCGCCGGTCCTTGCGCCCGCCCGGCCGCCAGGCAGCGAATGGCGCGGACCGCCTGCTCAACCGTCGCGTACGTCGGAATCCCGGCATCGCGCAGCGCGCGGGCCACGGCCGACGTGGGGTACATCGTGTGACAGATCAACGGGCGGCCCGTGTCGGCGACGACGGCGCCAAGCCGGCGGGCGGTGCTGATCTCCTCCTCGCCCATCGCCGGGGTGTAGAGGGCGTAGCCGCCGAAGTAGCCCGTCACCAGCAAAGCGTCGACCTCCCCCGACTCGAGCAGCACCCGGGAGGCGCGCTCGAAGGTCCGGACGTCGCGCTCCCCACCGCCGGCCAGGTCGACCGGGTTCCCCACCGCAGCCGAGGGTGGCATCAACTGGCGCAGCGCCGCGGCGGGCGCCTGGCCGAGCGCGGGCAACGCCAGCCCGGCGGCGGTCGCGAGCGTCGCTCCGATCGCCCCGTGGCCGCCCCCATCGGCAAGCACCGCAACTCTTCGCCCCCCGGCGCGCGGAGCCCGCAGCAGCGCCTGCACGACGCCGATCAGCTCAGCGGGTGTCGCCACCCGCTCGATCCCGGCGGCAGCGCAGGCGGCGTCGATCGCTGCGCCGTGGCTCGCGAGCGCCCCGGTGTGCGAGCGGGCCGCCCGGGTGCTCGCCTCGCCGTGCTCGATTGCCAGCGCGACCACCGGCTTTCCCGATCGCACCGCCGCAGCGGCGGCTCGCGCGAACGCGCGACCATCGCGGAAATCCTCGATGTAGAGCGCGATTACCTTCGTCCGCGCGTGTGTGGTCAGCTCACGGACCAGATCGGTCGCGTCGAGGTCAGCCTGGTTCCCGAGCGAGACGAACCGCGAGAAGCCGAGCCCCTGGTCCTCCGCGAGCATCGCAAGCTCGAGCGCGAGGTTGCCGCTCTGCGAGATCAGCCCGATCGGCCCGGGCGGCAGCGGGTTCGAGGTCAGGCGCAGCTGCTCGGCTGCGTCGAGCACGCCGAGGCAGTTGGGCCCGAGCAGCACGGCGCCGGCAGCGCGCACCCGCTGCGCCAGCGCTGCATCGAGCCTGTCCGAGCGCTCGGTCCCGGTCTCGCCGGCGCTGATCGCGACGATCGCCCGTGCGCCCCGAGCCAGCGCGTCATCGACGGCCTGCTCGAGCCCGGCGAAGGGAACGACCACGACGACCAGTTCCGGCGTGCCGGGCAGCTCGGCAAGGCTTGTGTAGGAGCGGCGTCCGAGCAACTCGCCGCCACGGCGGTTGACCAGGTAAACGGTCCGGCGCGATTCGCCCTCGAGCGCTCCCCGCGCAAGCCAGTGCCCCCATTTGGCCCCGTCGTTCGAGGCTCCCAGGACTGCGACTGAAGACGGACTGAACAGCGCGCTCAGCGGGCGGGTGCTCATTGCGGTGGCTCCTCCGCGCTGCCCCACGCGTCAGCCCCTCCGTCGATCGTGATCGTGGTACCCGTTATGTACTGCGCGGCGGGCGTCGCGAGATATGCGATCAGCGCCGCCACCTCCTCGGGCGAGCCGAGCCGGCCGAGCGGGACCGACCGGGTCCAGCGCTCCACCACGTCGGGCCCGTACTGGTCCAGACCTTCAGTTAGGACCGTCCCGACCGCGACGCACACGCTCCGGATCCGGTAGCGGCTCCACTCCAGCGCAAGGCTCGAGGCGAGATTAGCGGTCGCCGCCCGGGCGGCACTGGCGTGGGCGAAGCCGGGAACGCCGCGCAGTGGGCTGAACCCCACGAATACCACCAGGCCGTCGCGGCGCGGGATCATCGAGCGCGTTGCTACCTCGCGCGTCAGCGACCATGCAGCATCAACCGCCAGCCTATGAACGGCTCGCCAGCCTCGATCTGAGATCTGCTCGGCCGGGGCCGAGAACTGGCCGCCCGCGTTATTGACCAGCACGTCGACATGGCCGAAGCGCTCGAGCGCGGCGTCGAGCATCCGCTCGACCTGCTCGGGTGCCCGTACGTCGGTTGGGATCGGTAAGCAGCGTCCGCCGCTCGACTCGATGTCCGCCGCCGCCTCGCGCAAGGGCTCCTCGCGGCGGCCGCAGATCACGGTTGCGGCGCCGGTCCTCGCGAGCTCGAGCGCACACGCCCGGCCGATGCCGGTCCCCCCGCCGGTGACCAGGGCGACTCTGCCTTCGTTGGCTCCCGGTGCAAGCGGCGAGCGAAAGGGCGGTGTTTGCACGCTCGACGCGGTTGACATCCGTCTCGGCGCGGAATATAACCGCGATTTCGAATCACGGTTTGGAGTGAGGGTTTCATTTTGCGTGGTCGAGGTTGATGGCCGCTGTGACCGACCGGCCCAGGCGCCGCCTGGACGCGGTTCGCAGGCCCCAGATCCTCGCCACGGCTGTCGATTTGGTGCGCGAGAAGGGGCTCTGGAACGTCCGGATCGTGGACGTCGCCAAGGGCGCCGGCGTCAGCCCCGCCAGCGTCGTCTATTACTTCGGCTCGAAGGAGCAGCTGTTCGCGCATGCGATCACCGAGGCGGACGATTCCTTCTACCGGTCGCTCGAGAGCGAGCTCGCGGCACAGGATCGGGCCATCGACAGGCTGGCTTGCCTGATGGTTCGCTCGAGCGAGAGCGACTGGATCCTGTGGATGGATCTGTGGGTCTACACCCGCCGGCACCCCGAGACTGCGAGCGCCCAAAGCCGCTTTCATCAGCGCTGGCGGGCGACGATCGCGGATGTGATCCGCTACGGGCAGTCAACGGACGAGTGGGGCGACTGCGAAGCGGAGGAGGTTGCCCAGCGGCTCTCAGCGCTGACCGACGGGCTCGCTGTCCACATGGTTCTGGGCGAGCCGGATCACACCCCACCGCGCTACGTCGATATGACTCTTGTCGCCGCATCCCAGGAGCTCGGCTGCAATCTCGAGGATCTTCGCCAGGCCGCGACGAAGTGCCCGCTTCAGACGCAGGGGGAGGCTCCCCTGTGAGCGTCGCCACATGGGCCGCGGACGCCGCGCTGCTGGGCGTGTGGCGGGCGGTCGATCCGGCCGGGGCGCTCCCGCACATTGCCCGAGTCATCGATGCTCGCAGTCCGGCCAGTGACTACGAAGCGGAGATCGAGGTGGAGATGCTCGCCGTCGACGCGACCAGCTACCGGGAGATTCGCGGCCGCTGCGATGCCGACCCCGAGCGGATGGCGCAGCTGATCGCCGAGATCGTCGCCGAGCGCGGAAAGCTGCAGAACCCGTGGACCGGATCGGGCGGGGTGCTGGTGGGGAAGGTCCGCTCGGTGGGGAGCCGCTACCGCATGGTGGATCTCACCGTTGGCGACCAGGTGGTGCCGCTGGCGTCGCTGATCGCGATTCCGCTGGCGCTCGAGTCGGTCGGCCCGATCGACCCGGACAGTCCGCAGGTCCCGGTGAGCGGGCGCGCGATCGTCACCGGCCGGATGCTGTGCACAACAATGCCCGAGGACCTCTCGACCAAGGTCGCGCTGGCCGCCCTCGACGTGTACCCCTCGGCCTCGTATGTGCGCACGATGGCGAGGACCGGTGACCATGTGCTGGTTCTGGGAGCGGGGCATGCTGGGCTGCTTGCCGTCGCCGCCGCTCGCGAAGCTGTCGGCGCGACCGGCGTGGTTAGCGCCCTGGACACCTCGGCGCGGGCGCTCGAGCGTGCGCACGAAGTCGACCCAGCGGTCTTCACGGTTCAGGCCGACGTGACCGATCCGGTCGCTGTCGCCGCCGAGCTCGCCAGGCACGAGCTGCCACCTGCCGATCTCACACTGCTGTGCACGAGCGTGCCTGGCGCCGAGGGAACTGCGATCCTCGCTACCGCAGAAGATGGCGTGGTGCTGTTCTTCTCGACCGCGACGAGGTTCGCGGCCGCGGCGCTCGGTGCGGATGCGATCGGGTCTCAGGCCCGACTGATAATCCCCAACGGACTGACCGACGATCGTGGCGACTACGCGCTCGAGCTGATCCGAAGGATCGCGCCCCTCCGGGCTGTCTTCGAGGGGGAGGCGTGAGGGACCCTCGCGTCGACATGGATGAGCTTCCGCGGGTCGATTACGGTAAGCACACCTGGCTCGAGCTGCGCGAGCTGGCAAAACGCGACGACCTGGTGGTGGTGATCCCCACTGCGACGCTCGAAGACCACGGTTATCACCTGCCGATCGACACCGACGTTCGCCTGATCGAGACGATCTGCCGTGGCGCGGTCAGGCGCTTCAACGAACGCGAACGGGCGAAGGCGATGCTGTTTCCGACGGCGGTTCACGGCTACACGCCGCATCACCTGGACTTCCCCGGGACCGTGAGCCTGCGCTGGAACGTGTTCGTCGAGTCGCTGCTGGACTGCGGGCGGAGCCTGTGCCGGCACGGGTTCGACCGCATCCTGATCGTCAATGGCCATGGCTCGAATGCGCCGCTGGTCGACATCGCCGCGCGGCTCATCAACCTCGAGCACCGCGATGGCGTGTGCATGGCCTCGACCCTGTATCTGACGACCCCAGAATCGACCGAGCTGATAGAGCGCGAGCGCGAGAGTGAGCTCGGGGGACTCTCGCACGCCTGCGAGCTCGAGACCTCGCTATATCTGGCCATCGCGCCGGAGCTCGTGCAGATGGACAAGGCGACGCGTGAGATACCCGAGTGGAATGAGAACGTGTGGAATGACTGGCCGGGCGGCGGTCCGCTGTCCTACTGGCCGCATTGGAGTGGGTTCTCGCACTCAGGCGTGATGGGGGATCCGACTGTCGCCACGGCGGAGAAAGGGCGGGTGTTCCTCGAGCGCGCGCAAGAGGAAGCCGCCGGGTTCATCGCCGAGGTGGCTCATCGAACGCGAGCGCCCGGCGAGGATCGCCACACGGAGGAGTCACATGCCGGGCGGTGAGGTGACGGGCGGTGAGGTGACGCTGGTCGGCCTGACCAAGCGCTTCGACGACGTCGTCGCGGTCAATTCCGTGGACTTGAACATCGCCCCGGGCGAGTTCTTCTCGCTGCTCGGCCCCTCCGGGTGCGGCAAGACGACGACGCTGCGAATGATCGCCGGCTTCGAAGCTCCGACCTCCGGCCAGATACTGCTCGACGGGGGCGATGTCGCGAGCGTTCCAGCCTTCAAGCGGAACGTCAACACGGTGTTCCAAAGCTATGCGCTGTTCCCGCATCTCAAGGTGATCGACAACGTGGCGTTCGGGCTGCGACGGGCTCGGGTCGATAAGGGCGAGATCCGCCAGCGGGTGGCCGATGCGCTCGCTCAGGTCGAGTTGACTGGGCTCGAGCGCCGCAAGCCAGCGCAGCTCTCAGGCGGCCAGCAACAGCGCGTGGCCCTCGCTCGGGTGCTGGTGCTGCGCCCCGCCGTGGTGCTGCTCGACGAGCCGCTCGGTGCGCTTGACGCCAAGATTCGCCGCACGCTGCAGATCGAGCTGAAGGCCCTCCAGGAGCAGGTTGGACTGACGTTCATCTACGTCACCCACGACCAGGAGGAGGCGCTCACCATGAGCGACCGGCTCGCGGTGATGAATGGCGGCCAGGTGGAGCAGCTCGGGCCCCCGAGGGAGGTCTACGAACAGCCCACGACGACGTTCGTGGCGGACTTCCTCGGGATCTCGAACCTGCTGAGCGGTGTCGCCGAAGGTAACGACGGACAGCACTGCCGAGTACAGATCGCCGATCACAAGCTGCGGGCCGCACAGGGCGATAGCGAAACTCGCGGGGCCACGAAGGTGCTGATCCGCCCCGAGCGAGTTCGGCTGGAGCCCCATGGATCCGCCAGCGAGAACCGGCTCCCGGGAATCGTCGAGCGGACCGTGTATCGCGGCGCCTCGAATCAAGTCTTCATCCGGCTCGCGAACGGCGAGTCAGTTCAAGCAGTAGTGCAGAACACTGGCGAAGGGACCGAGTACGTGAGCGGCGATCCCGTCCTCGCGCATTTCCCACCTCAAGCGTTGCGGGTGCTCGTCGACACGGGGACCGCGCCGCTCGAGGACACGGGAGGCCAGCAAGCCGTGCAGGCGGCACCGACCGCGATCGGTACATAGTCCATACAGGAGGAGTGAATGAGAGATATCAACCGCCGCGATTTTCTGTCCACCGGAGCTGCACTCGGGGGCGCAGCGCTGCTCGGCGCCTGCGGCTCCAGCAGCAGTTCGAGCTCGGCCGCGAAGACGACGCCGGTCGCTCAGCGGCCGCCGATCGCCAATGAGCCGGGGAAGCTGTCGATCCTCGAATGGGGCGGCTACGAGGCGGGCGGAACGGCCGCGCAGACCTCGGGCCTGACGGCCGGGACGGATTTCACGAAGGAGTTCGGCAAGCACTCGATCGTCTACACGTACATCGTCAACGACGACCAGTCGTTGAACAAGGCCGCGACCGGCGGCCCGTTCGACATCATGCACCCCTGCAACGAGATGCTGCCGGGCTTCGTCTCGCAGGGTCTGATCCAGCCGTGGGACACCAGCCTGCTCCCCAGCTTTAAGAACCTCAACCCGTTCCTGGTCAAAAAGGGTCAGGTCAACGGCAAGCAGTACATGATCCCGTGGGACTGGGGCTACGCCAGCCTGCTCTACCGCACCGACAAGATCGACCCGGCCGACGCGACGGGCTGGGAGCTCGCGTGGAACCCGAAATACAAGGGGCGGATCTCGCTGTGGAACGGAGCCGCGTCGAACCTGGAGGTGGCCGCGCTGAAGCTCGGCTATCCCGGTCAGCATATGGACCACATGACCGCTGATCAGATCGCCAAGGCCAAGACCACGCTGATCGCGCAGAAGCCGCTGAACAAGTTCTACTGGTCAAGCGAGTATGGCCAGATGCAGCCGGCGTTCAAGGCAGGTGACATCTGGATCGCCTACACCTGGCAGGACGCGTACGTGGCGATGAAAGCCGCCGGACTGAAGGTGGCGTATCTGAATCCGAGCCAGGGGAAGCTCAGCTGGTTCTGCGGATATGTGCTCGGAGCCCAGACCAAGAACTACTTCCACTCCCACAAGTACGTGGAGTCGTTCATCAACCACAAGGCGTGCGTGCAGATGACCAATCTCTTCTATTACGGAACCGCCGATAAGACGATTACGGCGTCGGAGATCAAGGACCCGCACCTCGCCAAGCAGCTGAACGTTGGTAACCCGACCGCGATCGAGGCCTCGGACGTCCACCTGCAAGCCTACGAGCCGAGCCGCCCGCAGTACGAGCTGGCCTGGCAGGAGGTGCTCGCGAGCTAGATGAACGGGGGTGGTGCGGGGCGCCGCACCACCCACCGCCACGCTCATGGCCGCCACGAGCGGGACTCCCTCGATTTCGCGAACGAGCCGCTGGCCGACCTGGCTCAGCTCGCGCTCGTTTGCGCGCTTCATCACTGCAGCGACCCCGTCGCTGTACGTACTGTTGCTGCTGATCGGTCCGGTCGTCTTGATCGTGCTCTACAGCTTCGGGCTGTTGACGAACATCGCTGGTACGCATACCGCGTTTTCGACGGCGGACTGGAAGGACTTTCTGACCGGCGCCGGCAACCCGTTTCGCAGCCGCTTCTTCACCTCGCTGGAGGTGACGCTGTTCGTGTCGGTGATCGCGGTGCTCGGTGCCTATCCGCTGGCCTATTTTCTGGCCTTCGTAGCGCGGCGCCACCGCTACACGATCTTGCTGGTGGTGCTGGCGCCGTTCTTCACTAGTTACCTGCTGCGAGTGATCGCGTGGCAGGTGATCCTCTCCAATGACGGTGTCATCAACTCGCTGCTCTGGCAGCTGCATCTGCGAGCCCACGGCAACGCGATCAGCTGGCTGATCTACTCGAAGTTCTCTGTCGCGCTGGTGCTGTTCTACGCCTGGGTGCCGTTCGTCGCGCTGCCGATCTTCGTCGTGCTCGACAACCTCGATCGTCGCCTGATCGATGCCGCTAATGACCTGGGAGCCAGTCGACTCAGCACCTTCTTCCGGGTGACCCTGCCTCTCAGCATGCCGGGGGTGATAGCGGGGTTCGTGTTCGTACTGATCCCCACCACCGGAGAGTTCATTGCGCCTCTTCTGGTGGGGGGACCGAGCAGCGCGCTGTTCGGAAACTCCATCCAAGCGTTCTTCGGCGAGACGCCGGACTGGACCTACGGCTCGGTGCTGGCGATCACGCTGGTTGTGGTGGTGCTGGTGCTGCTCGCGCTGTTCGGACGCTTCATCGGTCGCGACCTGACTGAAAGCGCGAAGGCATGAGCTCGATTGGGCGTCTCGGCAAGGGTCTCCTGTCGAGCTATTTCGTATTGCTCGTCATCTTCCTGTACGCACCGCTTGTGGTGCTCGTGGTGTTCGCCTTCAACAGCGGCACGATCCCGTCGCTGCCGATCAAGAGCTTCTCGACGAAGTGGTTCAGCACGGCGTTTTCCGACACCACCCTGACGTCTGCGCTCGTGCGCAGTGCCGTGATCGCGGCCGTCAACGGGCTGGCGGCGACGCTGCTCGGCACGATGGCGGCGGTGAGCCTCGCGCGAAAGCGCCTGCCGCTGCGGGGAGTCATCGTCACGCTGCTGCTGCTTCCATTGGTGGTGCCGTACATCGTGCTTGCGGTCGGGCTCGTGGTACTGCTGCACTCGTTCGGGATCACAACGTCGCTCGGGGCGATAGTCGCCGGGCATGTGGTGCTCTCGCTTCCCTACAGCGCGTTGGTAATCCTCCCGCGACTACGGACTCTCGACGAGTCGATTGTCGAGGCGGCTGCGGATCTCGGAGCATCAGACCTGAAGGCGTTCTTGCTGATCACCCTGCCGCTGCTCACGCCTGCTCTGTTCTCGAGCTTCCTGATCTCGTTCACGGTCAGTTTCGACGAGTTCGCGATTGCCTCGTTCCTCGCCCCGCCGGGATCCCCGACGTACCCGGTATTGCTCTACGCGAGCTCTCGCACCCCGGCGCTGCTGCCAGAGGTAATCGCGATCGGCTCGGTGGTGATCGCCCTGTCGATGGTGATCATCGTCGGCGCCGAGGTAGCCAGACGGTGGGCTGAGCGGCGGATCGAGGCGACAGTGCATCCAACCCCGCTGGCGGGATGAGTGGTCGGCTGGCGGCGGTCCTCTTCGTTGGCGCAGCACTCGTCGCCGGGTGCGGCGGGTCACCCGCCAGCGCTCCGCGGACACTGCCGGCGAGCGCCGTTCCGTACCTTCCAAGCTCGCTGAAGTCGCTCAGCGCGGGAAGCCTCGCCCGCGAGATGCAAGCTCCGGTGCTCGCCCGCGAGCTCGGCGCCTGGGGCTTCGAGGCCGGCTCCGATCGCTACTTCCAGGGGGAGTCACGGCGCCTTCAGGTGGTCGACTCGCGCACGCTTCGCTTCGGCCGGGTGGGCGGGGCTGTGGCCTACGTGGGGTTCGTGCGTGCGCACGTGTCGTCGATCGTGGGTTCATTTCCGGTGCTGAAGCCGCTCGTGTCGGGGGGGCGAAGCGGGTTCCTTGCGGTCGCCCAGGAGTGCCAGTGCCATTTGGCCAACCCGGCGTTCCTGGCGGTGCTGGCGCGCGGTGGCGTCGTGACGTGGCTCGAGATCAACGGTCCCGGCGCGGATACGCGGCGGCTGCTTTCGCTGTTAGCCGGCGCGCCCTAGCACAGCCTCCGGTAACGATTGGGGGCGCTGCGACCAAAATAGATCGACCATGCCCTCATCGCGCGACCCCTTCAGCGCACGCCCCGCCGACCCCCGCGCCGCCAGGCTCCTGACGACTTGGATCTTCCGGCCCTAACGGGCGGGGCGGGCTACCACGTGTCGTGGCTCGCGACCCTCGAGGACCGCGGAGACCGCCTCGCCCGCGAGCCGGTAGGGCGCGTGCTCCGACTCCGGTGAGAACCAGGCTGAGTGGGGGGTGACGATCGTCCGCGGCCACCGGAGGGCGGGCTCATCGTCAACCGGCGGCTCGTGCGGCAGGACGTCCAGCCCACAGCCGCCGAGGTGTCCGCTGATCAGGGCGGCGCCGAGCGCGTCGTGGTCGACCAGTGCCGCGCGCGAGCAGTTGACCAGGTAGCCCCCCGGGCGCATCATCGCGAGCTCGCGTTCGCCGATCATGCCGCGGCTCTCCGGCGTCAGTAGGGCGTGAAGCGTGACCACGTCCGCCGCCGCCATGAGCTCGTCGAGGCCCGCCATCTCGACACCGGGGACGTCCGAGTCGCTGAGGAACGGGTCGTGGGCAACAACTCTCATGTCGAGCGCGCAGGCGCGGCGCGCGACCTCCCGTCCGATCCGGCCGAGCCCGATGACTCCGAGTACCGAGCCGGCGATCCGGCGCGGAGGGGAGGGCGTCTCATCCCAGCCGCCCGCGCGTACCGAACGATCGAGAATCGTGATCCCGCGCAGCAGATCGAGGGCGAACGCGATCGCGTGGTCGGCGACCTCGTGATCGCAATAGCCCGCGCAGTGCGTCCCCCAGATTCCCGCGGCCGAGAGCGCCTCGAGGTCCAGGTGGTCATAGCCGGTGGAGGTGGTCGCGACGACGCGCAGGTCCGGAAGCGCCTCGCACTCCGACGAGCCCACCGGAATCTCGGGTGGGACGAGTAGCGCAACGATGCCCGGGCCACGCGGGACCGCATCGGCGCGCTCGACGCGGACGTCCGAGAATTCACCGAGCGCCTGGGCCACGGGCTCGACGCCACCGGCCGGGTCGAGCAGGATCACCCGCCGCGAGCTCATCGTGCCAGCGTCACCGGCCGAGAGTTCACGGCGCCATCCGCCGAGAGTTCATCGTGCCAGCGCTTCGCGGCTGACCACGTTCACGAGCTTCTCGGCGACGAGCTCCATCAGCTCGTTGCCGGCGGTGGTCACCCGGACGTAGCCCGGAAGCCCGAGCTCGCTGCCCGGGCGCACCAGCAGGCCGTCGCGGGCGAGCGCCTCGGTGACCGGCAGGTCGTCGGTGCCGAGGTCCACAAGGACGAAATTCGCATCGGATGGCAGGCATCTGAGGCCCGCCTGGACGAGCGGGGCGGTCAGGTGCTCGCGCGCGTCGCGCACTTGAGCGCGCCTAGCGGGAAGCAGGTCAACGCGGCGCAGGCTGGCCAGCCCTGCGGACAGGGCGGCGCGATTCACGTTGAACGGCTCGTGCACGGCGTTCAGATAAGCAGCAAGCGAGGCGTCAACCAGGGCATAGCCGAGCCGCAGGCCCGCCAGCCCGAAGATCTTCGAGAACGTCCGCAGCACGATCACCGGGCAGCCGGCGTCGACATCGGCGAGCGTGTTCATTCGCTGCGCCGGCTCGATGTAGTCGCCGTAGGCCTCATCGACTACCGCCACGCAACCCGCCGGCAGGGAGTCAAGGAAGGCGGGCCACGCCGCGCTGTCGAGTCGCAGGCCGGTGGGGTTGTTCGGGTTGCAGATCCAGACCAGCTTTGCGCCGTGTTCGCGACACGCCTCGGCGATCCGCTCGAGGCCGAGCGCGAGCGATGCGTCGCAGTCAACCCTATGAACCGCGGCGCCCGCGACCGAGCACGCCTGGGCGTAGAGGCCGTAGGTGGGGCGGGGAATCACAACAGCGTCGCCCCGCTCGAGGAACGCGGTGCACAGCGCCAGGGTCAGCGCTTGGATGCCGTGTCCGGGGACGATCTGGGCTGGAGAGGCGCCGGTCCACGCGGCCAGCGCCGCGCGAAGATCGTCGTAGCTGCCCTCTGGGTAGCTCCAGGCCCCAGCTTCGAGGTCCGCCGCCGCCTCCTCGATCACGCCCGGTAGGGGGCCGAACAGGCTCTCGTTCCAGTTCAAGCGCACCACCTGATCGAGGCCGAGTCGCGCCTTGGTCTCAGCGCCGCTGACACCCGGCGAATATCCGCCGACGCCGAGCACCGACGCGCGCAGAAGCGGCTCCCAGCCGGTCATCGCGTCACCGCTAGGGTGCCCTCGAGTACGGCCTCCTCGAGCGTGCGGGGACCCAGTACGTCGCCCGCACGGACAGCGCCAGGATGCTCCTCGAGCTCTGACCACAGCTCGTCGTCGGGGACTCGGCCCTGAGCGAGGACCAGGGTAGCGATGTCGGGAAGCGCCTCCTTGCGCCCCGAGAACACGTGCCTCAGCAGGGGCTCGGGACCGTCGAGCGCAAGCTCCGTGTGATGCAGGATCGGCACGCCGAGCTCGTCCAGGCGGGCTAGATACAGGTTGCGCTGATACTGGTGGACGGTCTCTCCGGGCGTCGGGGCCGCACACGCGAGCGTCACCCCGATGCCGGCGCCGGCGAGGCGCTCGGCGCTGTCAAGCCCGTCCCAGCCACCGCCCCAGTCCGCTACCAATGCGGGCCCGGCGACACCGTCTGGATTCCGGATCGTCTCCCACGCATCGATCACCGCGACGTCCGTGTTGGCAGGCAGCTGCGGGCGATACGGCCGCGCGCCGCTGGCGAGGACGACCGCGTCATAGTCGGCCGCAAGCTCTGCTCGGGCGGTGATCCCGAGCTGCACTTCGACCCCGGCCGCTTGCAGACGTGCGAGCGTCGAGCGCCGGTAGCGCTCCCAGAGCTCTTCGTGGGCTGGGGCTAGCGACGCGAGTCGCAGCTGGCCGCCGATGTCATGTTCACGCTCGACCACGGTCACGGCGTCACCCTCGGAGGTGGCCTGAAGTGCGGCTGCGATCCCCGCCGGGCCGGCACCGATCACCAGTATGCGTCGCCGGCCCCTTGCACCGGCCGCTCCAGCCGCTCCGGTCGCTCCGGTCGCTCCTGGCACTCCGGGCGCTCCTGGCGCTCCGGGCGCTCCCAGCGTCCGCTCCCGACCCGTCCGCGGATTGACCGCACAGCCGATCGGGACGCCGGCGTGGTAGTGCCCGATGCAGGACTGATTACAGCCGATGCATTCGATCACCTCGCTGTCGCGACCTTCGAAGCACTTCGAGATCAGCTCGGGGTCGGCGATCAGTGCGCGCGTCATCCCCACCAGGTCGGCTCGGCCGCTTGCCACCATGTCCTCGGCGGAGGCGAGATCTACGATCCGGGTCGTCGCGATCAGGACAGCCTTCGGCACCGCTGCCCGTATCGCGGCGGCCGGTTCAGCGATGGCGCTTCGCTGCGTCGGCGGAGGCGGGGCGATCCAGGTCGACGCCGCGGGGTACGCCGAGTGCCCTAGCGCGAGCGAGATGAAGTCGACGAGCCCGGAGTCCCACAGCTCGCGGGCGATCTGGGCGCACTGTTCTCCAGGCAAGCCTTCGGGGGCAAGCTCGTCGGCCGAGATTCGCACCCCGACCGCCATCGCGCTGCCCGCACTCGAGCGGACGGCTTCAAGGATCTCCCCGGCGAACCGCAATCGGCCTTGGAGCGAGGAGTCGTAGTCGTCCGCGCGACGATTGCTGACCGGCGAGAAGAATTGCGCCGGCAGGTAGCCGTGGGCCATTGAGATCTCGATGCCGTCCAATCCGCCCTCGCGCGCGAGCGCGGCCGATGACCCGTAGCCGTCGATCAGCTCGCGGAGCTCGGTGAGGGTGAGCGACCGTGGCTCGGATTTGAATCGGAGGCTCGGCACTGCCGATGGCGCGACGGCGGGTGGCTTCGGCGAGCTCGAGATCTGCTCGCGCCCGCCGTGGAGCAGCTGCACCAGCAGCCTGGCGCCGTGGCCGTGCACAACCTCGCTCAGCCGCTGGTAGACCGGCACGATCTCGGGCAGGAACCCTCCGATCGTATGGGCCGTGAGCAGGCCGCTGGCGTGCATCGCGGTGGCTTCGATGAAGATCGCTCCGACGCCTCCGCGAGCCCGGGCCTCGTGGTAGGCGATCAGGTCCTCGGTCGGGAGGTGATCGTGGACGAGTCCCGTTTGGTGCGAGGTCGAGACAACCCGGTTGCGAAGCTCGAGCGGCCCGAGCGAGACCGGGGAGCGCAGCGTGGGGTAAGGAACAGAAGCGGTCATCGCGCGCTGAGATTCTGGGCCCGGCGAGCGCGCGCCGGCGAGGAGGCTGGACGCGGGACGTGTCGCACGGGCCCTTGCTCCATTGGTGCTGCGGCCTCGGCGACCTGCGGCTGCCGGCGCCACGCAAGCACCAACACCAGTGTGAGCAGGAGCAACGCGGCCAAGGCTAAGAACGGAACGGCATCGCTCGTCGCCTGTGCGAGGCTTGCGCCCACAGGCGCACCGATCGTCTGCCCGAGCGCGAACGACAGGTTGAAGATCATCGTCGCGATTGCGAGGCTGATCCCGGCGCGCTCGGCGGCCACCGTCAAGAGGGATGAGGCCGGGATCACGAAAGCGGTCAAGGGCCCCGCCATGACGATCACGCTGACCACCGCCAGGCCCGCCACACTCTGCGGAAGCGGGACCGCCGTCATCACCAGCGCCGCGAGGACCAGCCCCACGGCTGTGGGCGCGATCGCGCCACGACGGTCTGACACACGGCCGATCTGAGGCGCGATCAACGTGCGGACGCCCGAGGCGACCAGGAAGATCGCACCGATCGCGACGCTAGAGGCGCCGAAATGCGAGAGCCGCAGGGGAATCAGCGTATAGACGACGCCAAGCGCACCGGCCTCGAGCAGCATCAGCCACGTTCCGAGCAGGAGCGCGCGGTTACGGAGGAGCCCGCCAATCGAGCCCCGATCGCCCGTAGGCGCGATCGCTGCGTCGGGGAAGCGGAGCACCCAGGCCGCCAGCCCCGCAGCGATGGCCCCGAGCCCCGCAAACACGATCCCGGTGCCGAGCCACACCGCTGCGGTGCCGACTGCGGGACCGAGGAGCGTGCCGAGAATCGCTGCGCTGAAGGCCGCTCCGAGCACGCGTCCACGGCGGCTCGCCGGAGTCGCAGCGATCACCCACGTGAGCGCTCCGCCCCAAATGCCTCCACAAGCAAAGCCCTGAATCGCGCGCAGGCCGTCCAGGGCGACGATGTCTGTCGCGAAGCCGAACGCAGCGACCGCGACGGCGAACAGCGCAAGACCGGTGAAAGTCGTGCGGCGGACGCCGGCCCGCGCCGCCATCCACCCCCCGAGCAGCGAACCAGGGATCAAGCCGGCGGTATAGGCGCCTGTCAGCACGCCGATCGCGGGCTTAGAGGCGCCGAGCGCGTGGGCGTAATGGGGCAGGATCGGGGTCAGCACCGAGTACAGCGAGGACTCGAACATCAGGAGCGTCTGGACCAGCGGGACGAGTAGTCGCGGCGTGCCTTCCTGGGTGAGTGCTTGGTGTCGGCGCCGCCCGATCATCTCGATCGTCTCCGGTCTCGGTCCACGAGCGCTACGGCGAGCTCGCGCAGGCGTGGCCGCAGGTCCGAGGAGCCGCCGCGCGCGAGCTCGTCCATAACGAGCCCGTCGGCCGCAGCGACGAGTAGCCGGGCGATCTGACGGGCGTCGGCGATGCCGTCCTGTTCCAGGAGGTCAGCGACAGCCTTGTGGTAGGCGTCAGTCCAGCGCGTCGCGAGCTTCCGCAGAGCTGGGCGCCGCGCCGCCTCGAGCCACAGCGCGTACGCGGCGATCAGCGAGGCGCGGCTGCTGCGGAGCCCCTCGCTCACTGGATCGAGGATCACGGCGACGATTGCATCGATCAGGTTGTCCTTGTGAGCGGGCTCCGTCGCAGCCTGGGTCAGCCGGGCCACGTCGGCGTCGGCGGCGAGCTCGAGGGCAGCCGCCAGCAGCTCTTCCTTCGAAGAGAACCAGTACGTGGTGGACGCAAGCGGCAGGCCCGCTACTTCAGCGACGCGACGATGCGTGACCGCCTCGGGTCCGATGTCGCCGACGATCGTCAGTACCGCACGCAGCATCGCGTCGCGTCGCGCCGGCCCTCGTGGGCGGTCCACAGGGGTTACGAGAGCCATTGGTACAAACGTACCATTTGGGACCTCGAGCGCGTCCGGCGGCCTCCTCAAATACCAGGAGGCCGGCGGTCGCACTCCGAGGTCCTGGACTCAGCGGGTGGCAGCCCCGAGACCCTCGATTCAGCGGGGGGTGGGCGACGCGCTCCGAGGCCCTGGACCCAGCGGGGGCCACTCCGACGCCCTGGACCCAGCGGGGAACGACGCACCCGGAGTTCTGGACTCAGCGGGGCTCGATTCTCCGATCGTTCACGAGCTCGCTACGGCCCGAGCACACAATCAGTTCGACGAGATTGCCGTCCCCTCGTAGGAGCAACCGGTGTACGTGCCGCCAAAGCTGGGGTTGTTGTCAAATCCGTAAGTCACGGTCACGACTTGCCCGTTGGTGTCGGTGTAGGACAGCGACCCAGCGCCGTCGTTGTGGCCACCAGTGATATCGACGGGGCCGGAGAACCCGGAAACGTTGGTGCCCCATGGGCTCGTTCCGGTGCTCCCCTGAGCGTGCATCTCGGCCGTGACCGAGCCGTCGACGGTGAGAACCGGCGCACCGCCGGAGCCGCAGCCTGCGTCGATCGTCAATCCGTCGCGGTTGTAGATCGGGGTCGTCGCCGTGTTCGGGGGGAACTTGGCGAATATCTTCGAGACCGTCTCGCCGCCCACCGTGATCGCGTTCCCGGCATTGGCGGCGTTGGTGGCGTCAATGGCGTGAGTTGCGCCGTCGGCGGTCGTCGCGTGTCCCGCGAGATCGGCTGAGTGAGCCTGCGGGACTTTCCCGACCTTGCCGAGGTTGATCTGCGTGCCGGTGACGCTGTGCTTACGCAGCCGGTTTGCCGACAGCGTGTTCTTCTTGATCAGCCTGTCGCCATTGACGAGCTTGCCGGCGGCTATCGCCGTACCTGATGCTGCGACGACGAGCGCAAGGGTGGAGATCACGATCGCAGGCGACGGCGGACGGATGTGAAATCGACTCATAGAGCCTCCGGTGGTAGGTAGGGCGACCGCAGCGCACGCCTGGTCGTAGGAGAATCCTGACCCGCCGTCCGGACAGATTGTGCGGCCGCGCCCGCCAAGCCCTGGACTCACCGGAGCGACTGCCAGCGACGCCTCGCCGGCGTAAACCTACGAGGACTCGAGGCCGGCGGTCGCGCCCCGAGGTCCTCGGGCTCATCGAGGGCGGTAGCTACCCAAGCTCAGACGCGGATGACCCGAAGGTCGGCGTGGGCACTGGAGATTTGGTCATAGTCATCGTCTTGGGTCACGACCGGGAGGCCATGCTCAATCGCGGTGGCCGCGATCAGCGCGTCCGTGAGCTTGACGGTTCGTTGTATGCCGGCAGATCGGCAGTCGAGGACCAGGCGTGACCACGCGACCATGACCGCCTCGCTGACAGGAATCGGATCTGCGCTCCTGGCCAGGGCAAGGGTGTCCGCCCGGCGCGCCCTCGCCGTGTCCTCCGTTGCGCTGAGGACACCCAAGTAGAGCTCTCCTATCGTGATGACCGAGACGGCAACATGCTCGGGCAAGTCATCGAGCGGCCGACCGCTCTCCCGAGCGATGAACACCGATGTATCGAGCAGCCCGGCACCGTGGGTGCTCAAAGCTCGTCCAGGGTGTGCCCGGCAACCGAGTCGAGTTCGCCCGCCAGGCCTGGATCAGCGGCGCGATTCTCGAGCTGCCGCCGCAGGTGCTCTCCGGAGAGCCAGCGGGCGCGCCGGCCGTGAGGCACGATGTCGGCAATCGGCTCGCCGTGCACTGTCAATGTCACCCGCTCTCCCGCTTTCACGGCATCAATGACTTGTGCGGTGCGGTTTCGTAGGTCCCGGACCCCGATCTCCATGTGCGACACTGTAGCACTAGTCATCCGAGCGTGGAAACTACGATAACGCGGTGGCCGCTGCCAGCGCTGGACTACTGCTCCATCAGGAACGCGACGGCGAGCGGAAGGTGCTGCTCGTGCATCCCGGAGGGCCTGCGTGGGCGAAGCGTGACGCGGGCGCATGGTCGATTCCGAAGGGCGAGTACGAGGCCGCCGAGGATCCGTTGGAGGCAGCGCGCCGGGAGTTCGCCGAGGAGCTCGGATCGGCGCCGCCCGATGGTGCGGCGCGTGAGCTCGGCGAGATCCGACAGAAGTCAGGCAAGCGGGTCAAGGCCTGGGCGATCGTGGGCGATCTCGACACATCGAACATCACCAGCAACACCTGCCAGGTGCAGTGGCCGCCGCGGTCGGGGCGAATGATCGACGTGCCCGAAGTCGATCGTGCGGAGTGGTTCTCGCTGAAGGACGCGCGCGAGCGGATCAACCCCGCGCAGGTCGCGCTGCTCGAGCGCCTGGAGGCGCTCCTGGCGGGCGGTACGGAATGAGCGGACGCGACGCGGTCAGCCCAACCGCCCACTACACCGGCCTCGGGGCAGCAACTCGCCCCGGGTACATGAAGGGCGTGGTGGTAGCCAGCTCTTCGAATCCGAGTCCGGCGAGGATCGGGCGGCTTGGGGGCATCGCGTCGACCTGTACGTAGCGGCAGCCGCGGGCTGCGGCCAGCGCGACGCGGTAGGCGACGAGCGCGCGGAATATTCCCCGCCCGCGCCATGCCGGCACGGTGCCGCCACCCCATAAGCCGCAGAAGTCGCTCCCGGGGAGGGCCTCGATCCGCCCGCCGGCGACCGGCGTGCCACCCGCCCAAGCGAGCACTGCCACCATCGTCCCCGCATCCACCAGGCTGGCGGCCAACCTCTCTCGCAGATCCCCGCTGTCCTGGCCGAACGCTTCGTCGTGCACCGAGACCATCGCCTCGATGTCGTGCTCGTCGCCGACCACTCGAAGCTCGACGTCGTTCGGTAGCTCAGGGACCCGCGAGAGGGACGCGATCTCTCCGATCATCAGCGTCTCGGCCGCCTCGCGGCGGAATCCCGCCGCCACCAGCCGTTCGGGAAGGTCCGCCGGGCGGTCATACGAGTAGTACTTCCACTCCCACGGCTCGGTGAGGCCCGCGAAGCGCTCGATCTGAGCCGCGATCGCCGCATCCGCCGTTGACTCCTCGAGCGAAGACCAGGTGACCCCGCTCCACGCCGTCCCTTCGCAGACCAGTCGCACGACGGCGCCAGCGCGCTCCACGCCGCAACCCGCGGGGGCCGCCGGGTTGCGGCGGACCTGCTCATCGAAGGCCGCGAGTGTCGCCGGGCGATCCACGGCAGTCAGGAGGCTGGGGACTGGAGCTGGGCGCGGCCGGCGATCTGGGCGCTCAGATCGGCGAGCGTCGGAGTGCAAACGAGCTCCTTCAGGCTGGCGAGCTTATGCGACAGAGAAACCTACCGCCCCGTCGGCCTCGGCGACCGGCGCCGGGAGTCCTCCTCGGGCCGCGGCCCGCTCACGATATAATTGAGACGTCAACTTCATGATCTCGGCCACTCTCTATAACGATCCCGCCTGTCCCTGGGCGTACTCGGAGAATCCCGCCTTGCGGGTGCTCGAGTGGCGCTACCGCGACCAGCTGAGCTGGCGGCTGGTGTTGATCGGGCTGACCGAGAGCGCCTCCCAGTACGAGGCGCGCGGTTACACGCCGCTACGCGGAGCGCTCGGCCAGCTGCGCTTTCGCCGCTACGGAATGCCGTTCTCGCCCTCGCCCAAGGCGCGAATCAGCTCCACCTCCCGGGCCTGCCGTGCAGTCGTCGCCAGCAGACTGCTCCAGCCCGGTAGCGAGTGGGCTGTGTTCCGAGCGTTGCAACTCGCCAACTTCACCTCGCCGCTCGTGTTCGACGACGATTCTCAGCTGGGGCAAGTGCTGCGCGGAGTGTCGGGGGTGGATGCTGACGAGATCCTCTCGAGGCTCGATGCGCCCGAGGTGCTCGAGGCCTACCACCGCGACCGCGCGGAGGCCCGGACGGCCGCCGGGTCAGCCGCCGAGCTACAAGGTAAGACCGCGGCGACCGACGGTCCCGTTCGCTTCACGGCGCCTTCAGTGGTGTTCGAGCGCGACGGTCTGCGGATGGCGGCGGGTGGCTTTCAGCCCGTCGAGGCCTACGACGTGCTGATCGCCAATCTCGACCCGACTCTCGAGCGGGCCGCGCCGCCCCACACGCCCGCGCCGCTGCTCGAGTACTTCACGGGTGGTCTCACCACTCAGGAGATCGCGGCGCTGCTCACAAGAGACAATGACGCTCCGGACCGGGTCGCAGCGGAGGTGGCGCTCCTCGAGGTCGTCGCCGCGGGGGATGCAGTGCGCGAACCGCTCGGCGACGATGCGCTGTGGAAGCCCGCGCGGGTCTATTCCGAGCGTCAGCCGTCTGCTGCCACGGAGCTCGGCGCCCGGGTCTGAACCCGAGCCCGGCGCTCGGGCGATTAGTTCTGGCACTCGTGGCGGTCATATCGAGGATGGCCACGCCGGTCGAATTCTCGGTGGATGGTCCGATCGCACGATCGAGCGTGCCCGGGCTGATCGCGTCGCTGTCTGTCGTGCTGGAGAACAACGAGGCATCGACCGTCATCTGCCAGCTTCAAGACGTGCAGGCGAACGCGGTCGCGCTCGACGCGCTTGCTCGCTTAAGGCTCATCGCGGCTCGACACGGCTGCCGGATGAAGCTACGCGGCGCCTCGCCAGGATTGCTCGAACTGATCGCGTTCGCGGGACTGGACGACGTCCTGCGCCTGTAACGCCGGCGTCAGCTGTCGAGGCGGGGCGGCAGGCCAAACAGCGGAAACAGCCGCTCCGTATCCAGGAAGAACGTGAGCTCGACGACCCGGCCGTTGTCGAACTCGAGCACCTGGAGCGCCCACGGGTCGTAGCCGCTTCCGCTCTCGCTCGACTTGTATTGCCCGAACGTGACCATTCCGTTTGCGGAAGGCGCCGGCAGGACTCGCGAGCCACGACAGCCGATTCCCGGGCCGAGCCACCAGGCGAGGATGTCCTCGCGGCCCTCCAGCCACATGTCAAACGGCGGCATCGACTGCTTGGCGTCCTGCGCGATCAACGAGGTCAGCGTGTCGATGTCGTAGGCCTCGAACGCCTCCACATAGCGCGTCAGCAACTCCCGTTGATCGCGGTCAAGGGGTGCCGAGTCGGTCTCCTTCAGGTCCGTGGCGTCAATTGTCGCGCGGGCGCGTTGAAGCGCGCTGTTGACCGACGCGACGCTCGCGTCGAGCAGCTCTGCCACCTCGCTCGCCCGCCAGCGGAGGACCTCGCACAAGATCAGCACCGCCCGCTGGCGCGGAGGAAGGTGCTGCAGCGCGGCGACGAACGCCAGTCTCAGTGTCTCGCGGCGCTCCGCCAGCTCTGCCGGGTCCCAGTCGGACGGAACGGGCTCGATCCACGTGACCTCGGGCAGGGTGTTCAAGTTCTCCGCGATCGGCTCCTGGGACGGGCCCATGTCCATCGGGAGCGCCCTGCGAGCCCGGCCGCCGAGCATGTCGAGACAGACGTTTGTGGCGATCCGGTACAGCCACGAGCGCAGCGCCGAGCGCCCCTCGAAGCGCTCGAAAGCGCGCCACGCACGCAGGTAGGTCTCCTGCACTGCGTCTTCGGCCTCAAACGGCGAGGCCAGCATCCGGTAGCAGTAGCCGCTCAGCTCACGGCGGTGCTTCTCAAAGGCGAGCTCGAGCTCGTCTGGCGCGGCTGTGGCGGGGTGGGACTGCAATGCGCTCATGGTAGGCGACTCGCGCCTCAAGCGCTGGCTTGGGCCGCTCGCTCGCGTGCCAGCTCGTAGATCAGGATCAGACAGTCGCCAACGGCCTTGTATTGGTGGAGTGCCAGACGTCTAGGCGGCTCACCGTCCGCGAACAGCCGCTTCCCTTCCCCCAGCACCACCGGAAAGATCATCAGGCGATATTCGTCGACGAGGTCGTGCTGGGACAGGATCCGGACAAGCTGGGCGCTGCCATTGACGAGCACGTCGCCGCCCGTCCGCTCCTTGAGCGCCGTGATCTCGCCGACGACGTCGTCCTTGATCTGGGTGGTGTTGCTCCAGGACGGATTCTCGAGCGTCGCGGAGACCACGTACTTGGGCATGCTGTTCATCTTCGCTGCGAAGCCCTGCTTGTCGCTCATCGACGGCCACGCCTGCGCGAAGCCCTCGTACGTGATCCTCCCCAGCAGCAGCGCCTCGGCGGCCAGGACCTCGTCGAGCTTGAACTTGTCGCCCTCTGCTCCCCGATCGAACTGAAACGCCCAGCCGCCGCGCTCGAACCGCTCGGCGCCTCCGGGATCCTCGATCACGCCGTCGACGGTTATGAACTCTGTGACGACTAGCTTCCCCATCGCTGTCTCCTCTGATCGAACCGTATGAGCGTGAGACTGGCCCGGGTCCGATAACTAATCGGTCCCCCGTTGGACGCCACCTTCGAATAGCTTTCGCTCCGACTGAGTTGCGCAACGCTGACGAGAGGAGACAAATGGGACAGCCGGTCGTTCACTTCGAGATCATGGGGAAAGACGGGGAGAAGCTTCAGCGCTATTACGCGGAGCTGTTCGGTTGGGAGATCGACACCAGCAACCCGATGAACTACGGGATGGTGCCCCGCGAGGGGAACACCAGCGACGAGGGTGCCGGGATCGCCGGGGGAATCTCCGGGGCAATGCCTGGAAACGAGGATTACGCCGGGCACGTCACGATCTACGTCCAGGTCCCGGACGTGGAGGCCGCCCTCGTAAAGGCGGAGGAGCTTGGTGGCACGCGCATGATGGGCCCTGAGCAGCCCCCGGGCGGCCCGACGATCGGCCTGTTCACCGATCCCGAAGGCCACGTGATCGGCGTGCTCCAGTAGCGATCTAGGCGCGTTCCATCACGACCGGGAGCGACTCGAGCCCGTAGATCCCCGACGGCGTCCCGAATTCGGGTTGGCCCTCGAGGGTGATTGTGCGGACGTGCTCCGCGAGGAACGCCAGCGCCTCCTGGAGCTCGGCTCGAGCGAGATTCGCTCCGAGGCAGTAGTGGATCCCGGCGCCGAAAGTCAGGATCCGGGAGCCCGAGCGTCCGGCGGCGATATCGAAAGCGTCGTCGCCGGCGCCGTCTCGGTTGGCGTGCCAGGCCGAGATCAGGACCACTGAGCCCGGAGGGAACGTGACTCCGCGGTACTCGATCTCCGACTGGGTAATCCGCGCGCTAAACGGTGTGATCGGTTCGTAGCGGAGCGCCTCCTCCACCGCCGCATCCGCGAGCCCGCGCGGATCGGCGCGAAGCAGCTCCCACTGCTCCGGGTGCTCGGCGAGCAGGCGTATCGCGTGGGCAAGCTGGCTTTGGGAGGTATCCACGCCTCCGACGAGGATGTTCAGCACGAGGTTGCGGAGCTCGTGGTCGCTCAGCCTGTCTCCGGCCTCCTCTGCGGCGATTAGCGCCGAGATCAGGTCGTCGCCCGGACGATTCCGGCGCTCAGCGATCAGGGCATCCTCGTACTCGTAGAACTCGGCGACCGCGTGCTCGATCTGCGGGCGTTCGCTGACCAGGCTCGCGGCGTCGAACTGGCGCTGGATCCAGTTGGACCAGTGGTGCAGGCGAGGCGCGTCCTCGAGCGGGGCACCCATCACGTCGGCGATCACCAGCGACGGGTACGGCTTGGCGAACGTGCCGATGAACTCACAGCGCCCGTCACTGGGCACACGATCGAAGAGCTCGGCGAGAAACCGCCGCATGGCTGGGCGGTAGCGGTCGGCGGCGCGTGGCGAGAGCGCGGGATTGACCAGGTTGCGGAGGCGGCGATGATCGGCGCCGCCGATGTTGATGATGTTGCTCACGATCTCCTCGTGTAGAGGACCGTCGGAGATCTGGAAGATCTCGGCGATCGTGATGCCGGGGAAGGCAGCGTCGCGGGAGCGCAGGAAGAACTCCCCGGCTTCGCGGTCAAGCACCAGGTAGCCGAATGGGCAACTGGCGAGCCATCCGTCGCGACCGATGAGCCCGGCCATCGCCTCCCGGTAGCGGGCACCTCGCAGCTCGGGATCGGTGTGATCGAACGCCGGGAGATCGAGCTCGGCGGCAAGTGCCACAGCGCGAGCTTATTCGAGCGGCAGGAACTCCGCGGCACATAGGGAAGTGCAGCCGCGATGAGCCGTACTGTGGCAATCGTCTGCACACTCGCCGCGGGTGTGCTCGCGGGAATCCAGCCGCCCGCCAATGCCTCGCTGGCCAGGCATGTCGGAGACCTCGGGGCGGCGTTCGTCAGCCTTGTGTTCTCTGCCGCGATCATCGGTGGGCTGATGCTCGCCTTCGGCGACGCCGGCCGCCTCTCCGGGATCACCACGGTCAGGCCCGAGCATGCACTTGGAGGGATTGCCGGCGCGACGATCGTCGCGGTCTCGCTTGTTGCGGTGCGCGCGGTTGGCGCTGGGGCGGTCGTGGCGCTGCTGGTTGCCGCCCAAGTGATCCTGTCGGTGATCGCCGACCGCTTCGGCTGGTTCGGCCTACACCACATCGGCTTGGACGCGGGGCGCATCGCCGGCGTGGCATTGGTGATCGCCGGGACCCTCTTGGTCACCAAGAGTTAGGGTTCACAACCAGGCAACAGGCTTCTCACAGCTCGGTCACCTCAGGCCGGGGTGCGGCTGCCAGATTGCCGCGGGATAACCGACCAAAGGAGATTGCATGGCGCCTCACAAGCGCATCCTGTTCGGGGCCCTCGGCCTGCTTTGCGCGTCGGCTGCGAGCGTCGTCCTGACAGGGGCCGCAGACGCTGGAAACGTCCATGCCGCAGCCGCGGCGGACGTCCAGACGCGGACCCCGATCAAGCATGTTGTGGTGATCTTCCAGGAGAACGTCTCGTTCGATCACTACTTCGGGACGTATCCGACGGCGGGGAACACGGACGGTCAGACCTTCCACGCCGCGGCCGGGACGCCGGCGGTCGACGGGCTGTTGCCCGCGACTGCGTCCTCGCTGCCACCGAGCTTGCGGCATGCCACCAACCTGCTGACCAACAATCCGAACAGCGCGCAGCCTCAGCGGCTTGACTCGAGCGCCAACGGACTGTCGGGGAGCGCTGGCGGACAGCTGACCTGCGATCAGAACCACGAGTACCCCAACGAGCAGCAGGCCTTCGATGGGGGCAAGATGGATCAGTTCGTCCAGAGCGTCGGAACGGGGTCGGGCACCGCACCCGGTGGCGCACCCTGCAGTGCTGCCCAGGTCATGGATTACTACGACGGAAACACCGTCACCGGTCTGTGGAACTACGCCCAGCACTACGCGATGAGCGACAACTCGTTCGGGAGTACGTTTGGCCCCTCGACGCCCGGCGCGATCAACCTGGCATCCGGGAACACGGGCAAGGTGGATACCTCGCACCAGGCGAATAACCCGCCGATCTCGACACCAAGCTCTCCCGATGGCGACATCACCGCCGATGGGCGCGGTGGCTACTCGCTCACGAGCGACGCACAGCCCTACTGGGACGACTGCTCCTACCGCGACGCCGTGGCTATGTCTGGCCTGAACATCGGCGATCTGCTCAACCGCGCTGGCCAGTCTTGGGGATGGTTCCAGGGCGGGACGCGGCCAACCACGAGCTACAACGATGCGCTTGCGGCGGTCGGCAAGGCAGGCCAGCCCACCAGCACATTCATCCCGAACCAGTTTGACAGCGCTGGGTTCAACAAGAACGTCCCGCACTCCTCGAACCAGGGCATCTGCAACGCCGTCCATCCGGTCGGGGTCCGCCTTGGTGGAACCGGCCAGTACGGCTACAAGAACGACTACATCCCTCACCACGAGCCGTTCAACTATTACGCCTCGACGGCAAATCCCCACCACCTGACGATCCCCACCGCGGATGGTCACGACACGTTGACGGGGCTGAAGCAGATCGGCCGGGACACGCAGAGCTACAAGGACGGCGTGCCCCAGTTCAACACCCCGAATCATCAGTACGACATCAGCGACTTCAACCAGCTGGTGCACGCAATCGCCAAGGGTGAGTTGCCCGCCTCGGCGCTGCCGGCCGTGAGCTTCCTCAAAGCTCCGGGGTATCAAGACGGTCACGCGGGATACTCCGACCCCCGCGACGAGCAGTACTTCGTGGCGCGCGAGATCAACGCGCTGATGCGGTCTCCGGACTGGAGCAGCACGGCGGTGATCGTCGCCTACGACGACTCAGACGGTTGGTATGACCACGTGTACAGCGGCATCACGAACCCGTCGGTGTCGCCGGCCGACAACCTCACCGACACAGTCCTGAACAGTTCGCTGACCTCAGGTCACTGCGGACCGCTTCACCAGACCCGCGCTCCACTTGACGGCGAGCAGGGCAGGTGCGGCTTTGGTCCGCGGCTGCCGCTGCTGGTGATCTCGCCGTTCGCCCGGCGCAATAGCGTGGATCACAACCTCAGTAACCAGGCCTCGATCATCAACTTCGTCGAGTACAACTGGCGACTGCCACGCATCGACGGGTCATTCGACCATGTGCTCGCGGCGAGGGATCGGGCCGCGGGGTTGCCGTTCGACCTCGCTGGGATGTTCCGATTCGAGGGCGACCGGAACTCGGCTCTCGTGCTGAATCCCGAGACGGGGCAGCCGATTCGACGCTGACCGCAGGCAAGTGAGAGCGGCCGGGAACGCCCGAGTCCCGGCCGCTCTTTCGGAGGCTGGTCGAGAAAGCGAAAAATACGAGCGCTTTCTCGACCACCCCTCCGTGCGTCGCCGCTAGGAGCTACAGCGATCGACCGCCGGCATCGGCGGCGGCCGGGGCCCGTTCGGGCGGCTCCTCCTCCTGGCGCGGCCACCCCAAGTGGATCAGGGCGACGAACTGCTCGTCGGGTCTGATTCCCCGAGCTGCGAAGCCCGCGTCGGTTGGCTCGGGCGCGGACGCTTTGTGGGTGCGCCTCGATCGGATTGCCTGCTCGACATCCATCGTCGGCAGACGGTACCCGGCGTCGGTCCCTAAACTCGCTCCCCATGGGAGCCCTGAAGATGATCAGCCGCGTCGGACCCCTGCGAAACATCCCGATCGCACGGCTGATCGCGGTCGCCCAGATCGTGATGCTCGCCCGCAGGCACTTCCTGAGGCTCGCTCCCGACGAGCGGCACCGCTTCGTCCAGCTGATTGTGCGGGCGCGAGCGCTTCCGAGCAGACTGACCGCCGCGGAGCGGGCCGAGTTGGGGATGCTGGTTCTAAAGGCTGACCCGCGCGCGTTTGCCAGCACTTCTCTCAGACGGCTGTCGCCGATCCGGGTCCCCGGCGGCAAAAACCGGCGTAAGCGCTGACCGGAGGTCCGCTTACGGGTACGACCGACCTCGAGGCGGGCTCGGGAGTGGCCGTTCGGACTCCCGAGGTGGTGGAACGTCCCGGCCTGAGGTCGCGCCGCCCGCCCCGTGCACTCGTCCGGACGATCGCGTTCGTCGTGGGCGCGGCAAGCCTCGGCGCCGAGATCGCCGCCGCCCGCCTACTCGCCCCGTACTTCGGGGCCTCGACGATCATCTGGGCGAACACGATTGCGACAGTGCTGGTGGCGCTGTCGGCGGGGTATGCCATCGGCGGGCGCCTCGCCGATCGCCGGGGTGACCTGCGCGGGCTGTGCGCGATCGTCGCGGTCGCCGCGGTGCTGCTGGCGGTGGTGCCGTTCGTGGCCGACCCGTTCCTGCGGCTATCGGTCCGGGCGCTTGGGACCCTGTCGGTCGGAGGGTTTCTGGGTTCGCTCGCAGCCGTGCTGGTTCTGGTCGCGGTTCCGGTAATGCTGCTGGGGACGGTCGCTCCCTACGCCAACCGGCTGACTTTGATCGCTGTGAGCGAGGCTGGGTCGGTCACCGGGGGCTTGTATGCGATCTCGACCGCCGGCTCCCTGCTGGGGACGTTCGCGGCCGCGCTCCTGCTGATCCCCGTGATCGGGACGCACCGCACGTTCATCGTGTTCGCCCTGGCGCTCGCGTTTGTGGCGGCGCTTGGATTCGGGTCGCGGCGCGCGATCGCGCTACCCGTTGCGATCGCGCTGCTGCTCCTGGTCCCCCCGCCGGGAGTCGGCACGGCGGTTGCCGGCGCACGAGTAATCTACACGGCTGAGACCCCGTACCAGTACGTGCGGGTGCTCCAATTCCGAAGCGGCGAGCGGTGGCTCCAGCTGAACGAGGGGGTCGCGGTCCACTCGCTCTACCGGCCGTGGAGCTACCTCACGGGCGGCTACTGGGACGACTTCCTCGTGCTCCCGTTCGCGCGAGAGCGGGGGCACGCCGCTCGGATCGCGATCCTCGGCGACGCAGCGGGCACCGTCGCCCGCGCTTACGGCCACTACTTTCCGCAGACCCGGGTCGACGCCGTCGAGCTGGACGGCCAGCTGAGCACGCTGGGCAGGCGCTATTTCGGGCTGCAGGCGCCAGGCCTGCACCTCTACACGGCTGACGCGCGGCCGTGGCTGGCCGCCAGCAGAGCTCACTACGGCGCGATCTTCGTCGACACCTACCGCCAGCCCTACATCCCGTTCTATTTGGTCACGCGGGAGTTCTTCGCCAGCGCACGAGCCCATCTACGCCGGGATGGGATCGTGATCGTAAATGTCGGCCATGTCCCCCGCTCAGATTCCCTCGAGAAGGTCGTCTCAGTGACGCTTCACGCCGTGTTCCCGTACGTGCTCCGCGACCTGGTCGGGCCAGGCAACTCACTTGTGCTGGCGAGCCCGGAGCCGCTCTCGCCAGCTCGGATCGCAAGTCAGGTCTCGAGGCTGCCCGCGGATCTGCGCAGGCTGGCGCGGGGCGTCGCGGGACGGATCGGTCCGGCCCTTCGCGGTGGGACGGTATTTACCGATGACCGCGCACCGGTTGAGTGGCTTACCGACCTCTCGCTCCTGAGCTATGCCACCGGGCACCGATAGCTCGCTCGGGCCGCTGGTCTCGGTCGGAGAGCTCGCGACGCTCCTCGAGGGCGATCGGGACGCGCCGGCGATGCTCGATGTCCGCTGGCAGCTCGGCGGTCCCGCGGGGCGACCGGAGTATCTGGAAGGGCATATCCCGGGGGCGGTGTTCGTCGACCTCGAGACCGATCTCTCGGCCACCCGGAAGCGCGATGGCTCGGGTGGACGCCATCCCCTGCCAGACCCCGAGGCGTTCACGCGAAGCATGCGGGCAGCTGGCGTCTGGGGTGGGCGCGGCGCCGTCGCCTACGACGCGGGAAATGCGCTGTCGGCCGCCCGGGCGTGGTGGCTGCTGCGCTACTTCGGCCACCGCCAGGTTGCCGTGCTCGACGGCGGCCTTGGGGCGTGGATCAGCGCCGGGTATCCGGTGCAGACCGACGTGCCGGCGGTGAAGCCGGGCACCTTCGAGGCTCGCCCAGGTGGGATGCCGCTCCTCGACGCCGAGGACGTTGCCGCCCTCGCCGGGCGGGGAGTGCTGCTCGACGCCCGAGCGAGCGAGCGATTTCGTGGGGATGACGAGCCGGTGGATCCGGTCCCCGGCCACATCCCCGGAGCCGTGAACCTGCCGGCCACGGCGCTCCTGGACCAATCGGGAAGGTTCCGATCCCCCACCGAGCTTCGTACCGCGTTGGCGGCCGCGGGCGTCAGCGGCGGCGTCCCGGTTGGTGCGTACTGCGGCTCGGGCGTGACCGCGGCACAGGAGGTGCTGGCGCTGGAGCTCGCGGGCACGCAAGCGGCGCTCTACGCCGGCTCGTGGAGCGACTGGATCAGCGACCCGACACGCCCCGTCGCTCGCGGCGCCTGAGGGCTGCGGCTACCGGCATGACGTTGGGCGGCCGCGAGCGCTGCGGTTACCGGGACGAGGGCGGGCGATCCTGGAACACGAGCACCCCGTCGCGCGGCACGAGCGTTATCGCGCGCAGCTCCGCCTTGTCGAGTGTCTGGCGAGCAGCCAGCAGAGCACATCTTGCCAGCACCTGCTCGAGCACGATCCGCATCTCCATCTGCGCGAAGCTCGCGCCCAGGCATCTGCGTACGCCGCCGCCGAATGGAAGCCAGGTGTAGGTGTCGGGCGCGCCATCGCCGAGGAAGCGTTCCGGACGGAACTCGCCTGGGTCGGGATAGAGCTCCTTGCGGTGGTGGATGACCCTGATCGACGGGTTGATCTCGACTCCCGGTGGGATCGTGTAGCCGCCGAGTTCAACCGGCTCGGCGCAGACCAGGCGGCCGATGCCGGGGATCACGGGCCGGATCCGGAGCGCCTCCTTGACGACGGCGTCGAGATACTCCGGATCGCGCTCGCGCGCCCGCGCGTAAGCCGACGCGTTATGCAGGAGGAGATCGAGCGTCCAAGCGAGACCTGTGGCGGTGGTCTCGTGCCCCGCCAGTAGAAGCGTCACAAGCTCATCTCTGACCTCCCGGTCGCTGAGACGCTCGCCGTCCTCGTCGTGCGCGAGCAATAGAGCAGAGAAGACGTCGTCGCGATCGGCCAGATCGGCGTCCCCGCGCCTCCGGGCGATCTCCGCGAGCAGGATCTCATCGACGGATCGTCGGGCGCGTTCGAACCGGGCCGCCACCGCGCCATCACTACCGAACCTGCCGATCGCCGCCAGCAGCATCATCCCTCGCGGGCGCGAGAGGGGCTCGATCATGGCGCGAAGCGCGCGCTGGAGCTGGTCTTCGGTGGCGCCTCCGCGGTAGCCGAAGACTGCACGCATGATCACCCGTAACGTCAGCGCCTGCATGCTCGAAAGCAGTGCGAACTCCCGGCCGACCGGCCAGCGCTCGATCTCGATGTCGGCGGACTCGCGCATCGTCTCGGCGTAGGTCTGCAACCGGCGCCCGTGGAACGAGGGCAGCAGCAGCCGGCGGTGCCGGAGATGCTCCCCGCCGTCAAGCAGCAACACCGAGCGCTCCCCGACCACCGGGCCGAGCAATGCGTTGGCCTCGCCGGCATGCAGCTGACCGGCGGATCCCTGCATCAGCTGCTTGACGAGGCTCGGATCGAACAGCATCACGAAGCGCGCATCGAACAGCGTGCTGAACGTGACGGCGCCTCCGTATCGCCTTGCGCAGGCCGCGAGGAAGCGTGGTGCGCCGAACATGAAGCCGGCGGTCTGGATCGCTCGGGGCAGCCGGGGTCCCGGCGGCATTCCGGCAGCAGCTGCGGTGTGGCTCATGTCTTCTGGGCTGCCGACGGGGATTGCGAGGCGGCGGCGCGTGGATCCAGGTCGGATAGCAAGATCGGGTGCGCCGGCGGGCGCTCGAGCGCCGTAGTGATCGTCACGTTCAGCTCGGCGTCGACGTGGAGCAGCTCGCCCGACGCGAGCTCCCGCCAGCCCGGATCCTCGTCCATGCGCTCGCTCGCGACAACCACCGCCGGACGCTGCGCGAGATCCCCGGAGCGCACTCTGACAGTCCCGCTTGCGCTCGCATGCTCCAGATGGCGCTGGCCCGTCGTGCCGCCTGACGGCCTCTGGAGCGCGTACAGCTCGTGCGTGTCGGGATACCGCAGCGCCCAAAGGTCGGCGGGTCCGATCAGCACTAGATTCAGCGCGAACACCGGCAGGTGCTCCGCGATCCAGCGCGCCGCGCGTCCGATCGCCTCGCCGACATCGCCGCTCCGGTCGATCTCGCGCGTGATCAGTGCGAAGAACCGCTCGGAGTCGGTGTCCCCCTTGACGAGGGAAAGCGCATCTCCCAGCTCCCGCTCGAGCTGCGGAAGCGCGCCGATAACGCCGTTGTGCGCGAACAACCTGCCTGACTGCTCGAACGGATGCGTGTTCTTCAGGTTGACCGCGCCCGTCGAGGCATAGCGGACGTGGGCGACGAACGTCGGCGAGCGCAGCTCGCGAGCCTCCTGGGCGAAGCGCTCATCCTGATATGCGGCGAGCGGCTGCTTGAAGACAACCGGTCGCCCGTCCTCGAATGCGCCGAGACCAGTCCCATCGGGCTCCCGCCTGCTCTGCTGCGCAAGCGAGTCGGGCGCCTCCAGCAGCCAGAAGGTGGCACGGACCGGCTCGTGCCCGCCACTCATGCCAAACAGGCGACACATTCCTCCTCCGACCCTACTCGACCTGGGAGGGCATCCACTGCTGAGGCAGTCCAGCCCGGCAACCCGATCTGTCAGAGTAATTTCAAGCTAGAGGCCTATCGTGAGTCTCCGAACCGCGAGAAAGGCTGGATGATCGTGTCTAAGTTTCTGCGTACCACCTCCACCCGCCGTCTGCTTGCGGCCATCGCCGCCCTGGTTGTCGTAATTGCAGGTGGTACCGCGATTGCCGTCGCGGCCGCCGGCCGCGGGCCGGTTCCGCCGGCTCGTCCGCTGGCCGATGCAATCCATCGCGCTCTTACCGCCCCGGCCCCTGAGGGCATCACAGCGCGGATCAGCTTCACGAACAACCTGATCGCCTCATCGAACATTCAGGGCTCGGACCCGCTGCTGACGGGCGCCACCGGCCGCCTGTGGCTGTCGGCCACGAGTCTTCGGCTGGAGCTTCAGTCCGACAACGGCGATGCGCAGGTCCTGGTCAAGAATGGTCGCTTCTCGATCTACGACCCGTCCTCGCGGACGGTCTACGAGGGGAGTCTCCCGGCGCAGAGCGGCAAGGACAACTCCGCCGCGAAGCACGATCAGCTCCCGAGCGTCGCTCAGATACAGTCCGATCTCAGCCAGGTGATGGGCCACGTCAACCTCTCGGGCGCGATCCCGAGCGACGTAGCCGGGCACGCTGCGTACACGGTCCGGGTCTCACCCAAGCACGACGGCGGCTTGCTCGGCGCCGCGGAGCTCGCTTGGGATGCCTCCCGCGGAGTGCCGCTGCGGATCGCCGTCTACGCGCGTACCAGCAGCTCTCCGGTCCTCGAGCTGAAGGCCACGGACATCTCCTACGGCCGGGTCGCGGCCTCTAACTTCACCATCTCGCCGCCGAGCGGTGCGACTGTGGTGCGGGTCGCCACACCGAGCGGGCATAGCGCGACGGCAGCTGATCGTGAGCGCGCGGGCCACGGTGCACGCCATGCACAGGTGAGCGGAGTCGCAGCTGTCGCTCGGCGCCTGAGCTTCCCGCTGCTTGCACCGAGCACCCTGGTCGGGCTGCCCCGCCAGTCTGTGACTCTGCTCGATTGGGGTGGGACCCCGGCGGCCCTCGTCTCCTATGGGCAGAACCTCGGCGGGATCGCCGTGATCGAGCAGACAGCCGCCAAGGGTAAGTCTGCCCTGCCGTCAGCGAGCAACAATGGAGACCGGAAAGGGCTTTCGCTCCCGACCGTCTCGATCAAGGGCGCGACCGGCCAGGAGCTCGATACCGCCCTCGGCACGATGATCCGCTTCACCCGCGGGAACGTGACTTACACAGTCGTCGGGTCGGTTCCTGCCGCGGCGGCGGAGCTGGCTGCCCGAGCATTGTGAGTGACGGAACGCCAGGTGCGGCGGCGGTTCTCGCAGCCCCACCTGCTTCCGCCGACGCCCCGCCGGTCGAGGTCCGCGGCCTAGTCAAGCGCTACGGCGAGCTGACTGCAGTCGCCGGCGTCGATTTGACGGTCGAGGTCGGCGACGTCTATGGATACCTCGGGCCAAACGGCGCCGGTAAGACGACGTCGTTGCGAATGATGCTTGGGCTGATCCGGCCGACCGCCGGCACCGTCCGGCTGTTCGGCCGCGATCCGCAGGTGAGCGTCCGGGCGCTCGATGGGGTGGCGGGGTTCGTGGAGGCCCCGACGTTCTATCCGTACCTGACCGGTAGGCGCAACCTGGAGCTGCTGGCGGCGTTCGACGGTTTCGGCGCGGCCGAACGGATCGATCAGGCGCTCGACTCTGTCGAGCTCGCCGACCGCGCGGCGGATCGCGTGGGTGGGTACTCGCATGGCATGCGTCAACGCCTCGGGATCGCTGCTGCACTTCTGCGCGACCCCAAGCTGCTGATGCTCGACGAGCCGGCGACGGGCCTCGATCCGGCGGGAATGCGCGACATGCGCCTGCTCATCCGCCGCCTGGCCGAGCAGGGGATCACCGTCGTGCTCTCCAGCCACTTGTTACCCGAGGTCGAGGAGCTTTGTAATCGCGTAGCGATCGTCCGCTCGGGGCGGATGGTCTACGAGGGCCGGATCGCCGACCTGAAACAGAGCGCGGGGACCACCTACAGACTTTCGACGACCGATGATCAGCGGGCGATCGCGGTCTGCCGAGCGCAGCGCGGCGTTCGCGATGTTCGCTCGTACCAGGACACGATCTCGTTCACCGCCGATGAGGGCGTCGTCGCCGAGCTCTCGCAGGCGCTGGTCGAGGCGGGGGCGCTGATTCGCGCGCTCGTCCCCGGCACGCCCACGCTCGAGGATCTGTTCTTCTCGCTGACCGAAGGCGAAGACGGAGCCGCACCGCAAGCCGAGCCCGAAACCGTGCAGGCGACCCAGTGAGGGCTCCAGGCGTCGGCACCGTCTACCGCTGGGAGCTGACCAAGCTCCGCTATCAGAAGCGGACCTATCTCGGTCTCGGCGCGGCGGCGCTCGTGCCGATCATCTTCGTTCTGGCGATCCACTTCCGTCACGATCGCCGCGGCGGCGACTTCGCATTCGCCTCTTACCTGGACCGGAGCGGGCTGGCGGTGCCGCTGGTGATCCTGCTGTTCGGGGCGGTCTGGATGTTCCCGCTGATCACGGCGCTCGTGGCCGGCGACATCATCGCCTCCGAAGACCACAACGGCACGCTGAAGACCGTGCTGACCCGCTCGCTCGAGCGCGGACAGATCTTCGCCGGCAAAGCGCTCGCGGCGGCCACCTATGCGATTGCGGCGATTCTGCTTAGCGGAACGGTGGCGGTCATCGGGGGCAGCATCCAGTCGGGCTTCAACTCGCTGCAGACGCTGTCGGGAACGATCATCACCGCGCCGAAAGGGCTCGAGCTCGTGTATCTCGGGCTGCTGATCTACCTGATTCCGATCGGAGCGATCGTCTGCATCGGGCTGATGCTCTCGGCGATCACCCGTAACAGCGCGGCTGCTGTGGTCGGAACGCTGATGATCTCGCTGCTGATCCAGCTGATCGGGATCCTTCCGGGCCTGTCCGGGCTGCAGCCGTACCTGCTCAGCACCCAATTCAATGCATGGCAGGGCCTGCTTCGTACGCCGACCGACTGGGCCCCGGTGATCCAGGCGGCGTGGGTCTGCGCGCTGTACGCCGTGCCGGCGCTGGGGACCGCCTACCTGGTGTTCTTGCGGCGCGACGTCGCAGGAGGCTAGAGCCGCGACACGAGGCAACCGGCGAGGCGGCCCGAGATTCCAGTGAGCGATTCTGGGACTGCTGAGCGTCCGCGCGTGCTGGTCGCTGACGATGACGGCTCATTGCGCCGGATGCTCGCACGCACGCTCGAGGCGGACGGCTTCACCGTGGCGCTCGCGGTCGATGGGGGCGATGCCCTCGCGCAGGCCGAGCGCGTCGCACCGGACGTGATCGTGCTCGATGTGGCCATGCCCGGGGTCGATGGCCTGGCGGCGTGCCGACGGCTGCGCGCGAAGGGTCTCGGGACGCCGATTCTGATGCTCACGGCGCGCGACGCGGTATCCGACCGCGTGGCGGGCCTCGAGGCGGGGGCCGATGACTACCTGGTCAAGCCGTTCGCGGTCGCAGAGCTGATCGCCCGTCTGGGTGCGCTGCTCCGCCGGCATGGCGATGCGTCAGGGCAGCTGCTCTCCTATGCGGACCTAACGCTCGACGCTGTGGCCCGGCGCGCCACTCGTGGCCCGCGCCAGATTGCGCTGACCGGCCGAGAGGTGGCGCTGCTCGAACTGCTGCTCCGCGATCCAGGTCGAACCCTCACCCGGCAGCGTGCGCTCGAGGAGATCTGGGAGGATGCCGCCGAGCCAAACGTGGTCGACCGATACGTCACGCGACTGCGCCGGAAGCTGGGGCCGCCGCCGCTGATCCGCACGGTGCGGGGAGCCGGTTTCCAGCTCCGCGCCTGAGGGCCGGGTGACAGGGTCAGGGTTGACGGCACCGCGATCGCTCAGGGGTCGGCTGATCCTCGCCGCAGCGGGCTCGATCGTCGCGGCTGTGGCCGCTTTTGCGGTAGCGACGGTTGTCCTGGTGGGTGACGAGCTTCGAGGCACGCTCGACAGCGCGCTGCGCCAGCGCGCTGAGGACGTGGCCCAACTCGCGGTGTCCGCGCCGGCGGTTCTGAGCTCCCCCGGCGCACTCGAGACCCCTGCCTCGGGGCGCCAGATCGTCGTGCAGGTGCTCGACGCCCAGGGCCGGATCCTGGCGCGTTCGCTGACTCTCGGAGCGCATCTGCTGCCAATCGACCCGCTCGCCGAGCAGGCACTCCGGTCCGGGCGCGCAGGCTTCGAGAGCTCGACCGTGGCCGGACGGAGCTTCCGAATCTACGCCGCTCCGGTGGCCCAGGCGGGTGGGCCGGCGGCAGGCGGCGCAGTGTTGGTCGGGTCTGACACCACGGATATCGATGAGACGCTCAGGCATCTCGTCCTGGTGCTGACGCTAACCGGGCTTGCGATAGCCGCCGTGGCGGTGCTCACCGCCGTTGCGCTCACTCGCCGTGGGATGTCGCCCCTCGGGAGGCTGGCCACCGCGGCGGGCGAGATCGAGCGAACCGCCGACCCGTCCCGCCGGCTGCCCGAGCGAGACGTGGGCGATGAGATCGGGCAGCTGACCGGCGTGCTGAACCGCATGCTTGCGTCGCTCGAGGCCTCTCGGGCGAGCGAGCGAAGGTTCCTCGCCGACGCCTCTCACGAGCTGCGCACTCCGGTGACCGCTCTACTGGGCAACGTGGAATACGTCGCCAGGCACGGCGCCGGGGAGGACGTGATCGCGGATCTGCGGCGCGACGCGGCACGGCTCGCCCGGCTCGTCGACGACCTGCTGGCACTCGAGCGCGCGTCCAGTACCGCGCTGGAGCCAGCCCCAGTCGATCTGGAGAGCCTGGTCGACGAGGTGGTCGCGAGCCAGGATCGCTCCGGCGGCAGGGTTCGGCGCGGCGAGGTGCAACCGGTGTGGGTGCGCGGCGAGCGCGAGGCGCTCGGGCGGGTCCTGCAGAACCTGGTCGAGAACGGGCTGGTCCACGGACCTCCCGGAGGTGAGGTGACGATCGAGCTCACGGCTCGGGACGGGCGGGCCCTGCTCACAGTTCGCGACGAGGGACTGGGGCCGGATACGGCACACGGAAACCGGCTGTTCGAGCGCTTCTGGCGCGCACCCGATGCCAGCGGCAGACCCGGCTCGGGTCTGGGCCTGTCGATCGCGCAGGCCATCATCGACCGCCACGACGGCCGCTTGGCGGTCGAGGGGTCGTCGTTTACAGTGGAATTGCCTGCCGTGGCTGCCGGGTAGCCGCGGAGTCGATTCTCATGCTGCTCTTAGCGAGCCCTGCTTATCTATGACTTACTGGAGAAGGCATGCCAGACGCGCCTAGACGAACAAGAGCGGCAGATGACCGGAGGCTGGCGGCGCTCCAGCGAGACGCTGCGCTCGCGCGAGTTACTCGCGTCCGCCGTGGGTTGGTCGTCGCGACAGCCGCGCTGACCGCCGGGGTCGCGGCACTGGTATCGGCGATCACTCCCGGACGTTCGAGCGGCGCGGTGCGCCAGGCCTCGAGCTCCGTGGCGGTGGCCTCCTCCGGCGCTTCGCCTGGATCGTCGCTGAAAATGCCGGCGCCCGCCGGGGCCGGCGAGCTTGGCCTTCAGGGCCCGGCGCAAGCGCCTCAGTCTGCCCCGGCGCCTACTCCTGCACCATCATCCCCCGACAGCTCCTCGTCTCAGGCGGCGCCGCCCGCTCCCGCTCCGAGTGGCGGCGCGGTGTCGGGGGGTTCCTGACCCGGCGCCCGCATGACCGCCGGCGACGATTGGATCAGTTTCCCGGCGCTCGGTAGCTCGGCGACGATCGGCTTGGCCGATCCGGCGCAGCAGTCGCTCGCCGAGGCGCAGGGCGTCGTCGAGAGCGTGATCGACGCCTTTGACGAGGCGTGTTCACGGTTTCGCGAGGACTCCGAGCTCTCGACAGTCAACGCTGCCGATGGCGACCCGGTCCACGTCAGCGCTCTGATGCTCGACGCGGTGAGCGCCGCGCTCCGGGCCGCACGGCTGACGGATGGCGATGTCGACCCCACGATCGGAGGAGCACTGATTGCCCTCGGATACGACCGGGGCTTTGCGGCGGTCGGGGCGCGGGCCGCGCAAGAGCTCAGAATCGTGTCCGTCCCTGGCTGGCAGACTGTGGTAGTGGACCCCGAAGCCGGGACCGTGCGCGCGGCCCGAGGCGTGACGCTCGATCTGGGCGCCACCGCGAAGGCGCTCGCGGCGGACCGAGCGGCCGCTCAGGCGAGCGCGGCGACAGGCGGCGGCATGCTGGTCGCGCTCGGTGGCGACATCGCCGTCGCGGGCCAGGCGCCGGCAGCCGGGTGGAGGGTCCGGGTCACGGACGATCACCGCGCGGGCACGGAGGTACCGGGACAGTGGATCACGTTGCGCTCGGGCGGCCTCGCGACCTCGAGCACGACTGTCCGTCGCTGGGCGACGAAATCAGGCCACGCTCACCACCTCGTGAACCCTGCCACCGGGCGCTCGAGCACCGGTCCCTGGCGAACCGTCAGCGTGGCGGCAGCCTCATGCCTGGACGCGAACGTTGCCAGCACGGCCGCGATCATTCGCGGAGATCGCGCCGCCGCGTGGCTCGAGTCGCTCGGCCTCCCGGCGAGGCTCGTCGGTGAGCAGGGGAACGTTCGCCACCTCGCCGGGTGGCCCGAGGAAGGCGACGACCTGCGATGAGTCCCCTGCTGGCTGCCGCCGGGCCGAGCGCGTACTGGTACCTGGCGCGGGGCACGGGTGCAGTGGCCCTCGTGCTGCTGACTGTGAGCGTCGTGCTCGGAGTGCTTGGCTCGCTGCGCTTCACCGCACCCCCCCGCTGGCCGCGGTTCACGATCGACGCGCTGCACCGCGACGTCTCGCTGCTGGTGATCGCGGTGCTTGTCGTGCACATCATCACGAGCGTCCTCGACAGCTTCGCCCCGATCAAGCTGATCGACGCGATCATTCCGCTGGTCTCGGCCTACCGCCCGATCTGGATGGGTCTGGGGGCGCTCGCGTTCGACCTGCTGCTGGCGCTGGTGATAACAAGCCTCGTCCGCCGGCGTCTTGGCTACCGGACGTGGCGAGCGGTGCATTGGCTTGCCTACGCAAGCTGGCCAGTAGCGGTCCTCCACGGGCTCGGAACGGGCTCGGACACAAAGTCCCTGTGGATGCTGATTCTGACCGTTGTGTGTATCGCGGCGGTCATGATCGCTGTCGGTGCCCGGCTCGCCGGCGTCGATGATCGGTACGCAGCGCTGCGCATGCCCGGCACCGCGCTCCTGATCCTTACGCCCCTGGGTCTCGCGATCTTTACGCTCGCTGGACCGCTTGCGCAGGGCTGGGCGCGGCGTGCCGGCACCCCTGCTTCGCTGCTGCCGCACACTTTCGTCGTGGCTCGGAGTAGCGCGACGGCGCCTGGAGCCGGCCGCGACACGCTGAAGCTGCCGTTTACCGCCTCGCTGTCGGGCAGGCTCACCCAGTCCTCAGTCGCCGGCGGATCGATCGTGAACCTTTCTCTGCAGTTCAGCGGGGGCGCCCACGGTTCTTTGCGGATCCGGTTGGGGGGCGCGGCCAATCCGGGGGGTGGCGTGTCGATGA
>JALYZY010000023.1 GCA_030948665.1 Actinomycetota bacterium
GGACGACGCGGTCGCGCACTTCATCGGCGCGTGCGACGTGACTGGCCAGCTCGACCGGATCATTGCCCGCGGGGCCGATGGTGACCCGGGCTGCGACGCACTCGTGCGCCGAGCACTCCGCGCGGGCAGCTCGGCCGCGCTCGAACGGTTGGCAGCGCAAGACGACGCGGTGGGCAGCTACGCTGCTGCCGTGCTGTCTGAGGGCCATTGAGGAACCCTCGGACAGTCTCGATGATCCTCGGAACCGGCCTGGCGCAATACAGCGACGTCGTGCGGGTCGTACTGCGCGCAATCGGCGTGTTCGTGCTCGCCTACTTCGCGGCGCTCACGCTTTCCTACCTGGCGATCACGATCGGATCCGCCATCCAGACCTACCGGTACTTCCGACGAAGATCGGGCATTGTTTTGCTCCGCGTCCTGCGCTCGCGGATGACACCGCCGATCACGATCTGCATTCCGGCGTACAACGAGGAGGAGACGATCGTCTCCTCGATTCGGGCGATGCTCACGCTGCACTATCCGCAGCACGAGGTGGCAGTCACCAACGATGGCTCGACGGACAGGACGCTCGATCGGCTGATCGCTGCGTTCAACATGCGGCGGGTCGACCAGGCGACCGGTCCGGGCATTCCGACCGCTCCGATCCGCGGAATTTACCGCTCGCTTGCGCATCCGAATCTCATCGTGGTGGACAAGGAGAACGGCGGGCGCTCAGATGCCTTGAACTGCTCGATGAATGTTGCCCACACCCCAATCGTTTGCTTCGTCGACGCCGACTCGATACTCGAGCCCGACGGATTGCTGGCCGCGGTGCACCCGTTCATCGAGTTCCCCGACATCACTTGCGGAGTCGGAGGGATCATTCGGGTGGCCAACGGCTGCCGGATCGAAGAAGGTCAACTGCTGTCGGTGGGGCTGCCACGCCAATCGCTCGCGCTGTTTCAGACCGTTGAGTACATGCGCGCTTTCCTGGCTGCGCGCAGTGGGTGGAGCGGCCTCGGGGGCCTGCTCATCATCTCCGGCGCCTTCGGGGTCTTCCGCCGCAGCGACGTGTTGGCGGTCGGAGGTTTCGCAGCCGACTCCATTGGCGAGGACTTCGAGCTGTGCGTGCGCTTACATCGGCGCAACTACGACGAGCGGAACGGTAAGCGGCTGCTGTTCGTCCCGGACCCGGTGTGCTGGACGGAGGTGCCCACGAGCCTGCGAGACCTGGGGGGCCAGCGCCACCGCTGGCACCGTGGCCTCGTGGACACTCTGTGGCGCCATCGCGACATGGTCGGCAATCCCCGCTACGGCGCGGTAGGAATGGTCTCACTCCCGTTCTTCGCGCTGTTCGAGTTCCTCGGCGCGTTTATTGAGGCAGGCGGCTACGTGATCGTTCCGGTCGGGCTGCTGGTGGGGGCCGTGAACCTTCCTTTCGCGCTGCTGTTCTTCGCAGTGGCGATCCTCTCGGGTGTCCTGCTATCGCTTTCGGCAGTTCTGCTCGAGGATCTCGCCTTCCGGCGCTACGGGCGGCTTCGCGAGCTCTTCCTGCTGATCGGAATGGCGGTCCTGGAGAATTTCGGCTACCGCCAGATACTGACGATCTACCGGGTGCGCGGGTTCTTCGCCTACCTGCGCGGCGATACCGCCTGGGGGACGATTCGGCGCGCCGGATTCGACGATAGAACCGCGGTATAGCCCGGCTTGTGCAACCGGTGAGGCTGGCCCGTCAATAAGCCTCGGCGTACTGGCCAGGCTCGAAATGAGACAGGCCTACAGCTGCGTGAAGGTGAAGGCCGAGAGCACTACCTCCACCTCGGCGCCGTCAGTCGGGGGCGCCGCGCCGTCGAGCCACAGGTTCATGTGTGGGCGTTCATCGCCGGA
The DNA here is from genome assembly GCA_030948665.1 of Actinomycetota bacterium. Classification (GTDB taxonomy): domain Bacteria; phylum Actinomycetota; class Thermoleophilia; order Solirubrobacterales; family Solirubrobacteraceae; genus Palsa-465. The sequence continues at coordinate 1,867 of JALYZY010000023.1, forward strand.
CTGGGGGACATCGGCGCCGGTGTACATCCACCTGGCGATGGGCTGACGGCTGGAAGTCGCGCTCACGAAGCTCACCCCCTTGGGCGTCCAGGAAAAGCCGTGCAGGCTGGGCGCCACCGAGGTGGGCTGACTGAACCGGCGGACGTGCCCGGGCTGCGCGTCAGGCTGCACGACGTACTGGGCGTTGGTCGGGTCGCCTAAATTCGCCCAGCGGGCGAACTCGATATCTACTTCCCGGTGGTTGTAGGCCGGGTCATCGCTCCAGATGAAGAGCCCGAGCACAACATTGGGGTCGAGGGCTCCGATGGGTGAACTTACCGAGAAGCAATAGGCCCCGTAGCCGAGGCTGTGGTTGAGGATCACCTCGGCGCACAGCCAGCGTTCGTCTCGGTTGGTGATGCGGAGGTGGAGCTGCCCCGAATCGCCAATCCACACGTTCGACCGGCGAGCGGAAAACACGTTCGGACCAGGGCCGACCAAGCCGGCGCTGGACTTGATCGCCCATGTGTAGCCGGAGAACTCGACCGTTGGCGCGCCGCCGATGGGATGCGTGGGCCTGGTCTTCGCGCCCAAGGTGAGCGCAGCATAGGGCGAAGGACCTGCCGGGGCGTGCCTCGGCTCTCGCGCGCGGCGTGCGGACGGGTGAACTCAGGCTGGAGCAGGTGACTGCCGATAGTGATGGCTATGGACCCGCAAGCTCTGGCGCTGCACGAGGCGGTGCTCGAGGCCGCTCACAACGCGTACGTGGCGATCGATGAGCACGGGGTGATAACGGCCTGGAACCGAGCCGCGGAGCTCATCTTCGGCGTGCCCAAATCGGCGGCGCTGGGGACGGAGATGACGCCGCTGATCGTGCCCGAGCGATATCGCGAAGCGCTTCAAGCGGGCATCGCGCGATGTCTGAAGCAGTGCGAAGGGCGAGGGCTCAACAGCCGTTTGGAGCTGGCGGCGCTGCGCGCCGACGGCAGCGAGTTTCCGGTCGAGATGACGATCGCCGCCGCACACCACGACGGAGGGGTGAGCTTGCACGCGTTCATCGCCGATGTCAGCGAGCGGCACGCACGCGAGCGAGAGCTACGTCTAATCGCGACGGTGGTGGAGCAGAGCGCCGAGGCGATGATCGTCAAGGCAGCTGACGGCACGATTATCGAATGGAACCCGGGTGCAGAGCGTCTCTACGGCTACAGCGCCGCTGAAGTCATCGGGCGCCCGATCTCGATCATCGTTCCGCCGGAGCGAAGCGGCGAGGAGTTCGATCTTCTGACACGCGCGTTGGGCGGCGAAGTCATCTCGCAGTTTGAGACGACGCGGGTGCGCAACGACGGCACCCGGGTCGAAGTTTCGATAACCGTCTCGCCGATCCACGATTCATGTGGAGCACTGTCGGGCGCGTCGGTGCTGGCACGTGATATCGGAGCGCAGAAGCGTGCGGAGCGCGCGCTACGCACCTCCGAAGAACACCTCCGCCAGCAGAGCGAGCTGCTGGCCGGGGTCATAGACAGCGCTCCCATCGGGATGGCGTTGTTGTCCCCCGCGGGCAAATGGCTGCGAGTCAATCGATCGCTCTCGGAGATCGTGGGCTACACCGAGGAGGAGCTGCTGTCCCTGAGCTTCCAGGACATAACCTACCCAGAGGACCTCGAGGCCCACGTGGAGCTCACGGGCCAGCTTGTCGCCGGTGAGATCGATCGCTTCCAGCTCGAAACGCGTTACGTGCACAGGGATGGGCGGCTCGTCTGGATCAAGCTCTCGTCATGGCTGATGCGAGATGAGGATGGCCATCCGTTGCACCTCGTCGACCAGATCGAGGAAATCACCGAGCGCAAGCGAGCTGCGGATCAGCTCGCGCAAGCGCGTAAGGACATCGATCGGTTCTTTGCCCTGTCGCTGGACATGATGGTGGTGGCCAACAACGAGGGGTACTTCGTGCGGGTCAACCCGTCCTTCGAGCGGATTCTGGGCTGGTCGACCCCGGAGCTGGTGGATCGGCCATTCACCGATTTCATTCATCCCGAAGACCTGGAGGGCACACTCGAGACCTATGCGGGCCAGGCCGATGGCAAGGAGGCGGTGGGATTCGAGAACCGCTATCGGTGCAAGGATGGGTCGTATCGATGGCTGCTCTGGAACGCCACCGCGGTGGTGGAGGAGGGGTTTGTCTACGCGACAGCGCACGACATCACCGAGCGCAAGCAGATCGAGGAAGAGCTTCGCACGAGCCGGGAGCAGGCGCTCGCGATGTCGCGGCTGAAGTCCGACTTCGTCGCCAACATGAGTCACGAGATTCGCACTCCGCTCAATGGCGTCGTCTGCATGAGCGAGTTACTGCTCGATACGGAGCTGACCACCGAGCAGCAAGAGTACGCCCGGGTGGCGTCGAGGTCCGCCGAGGCATTGATGCTGGTGATAAACGACATCCTCGACTTCTCCAAGATCGAGGCCGGCAAGCTCGAGATCGTCGA
>JALYZY010000024.1 GCA_030948665.1 Actinomycetota bacterium
GGCTTCGTCGGCGAGGTCGGCTACGAGGTCCACTGCCCCTCGGCCTACGGCGAGCACCTGTGGGACTCGCTGCTCGAGGCGGGCGCCGATCTCGGGATCCGCGCGTTCGGGCTCGAGCCCCAGCGGATCCTCCGCCTGCAGAAGATGCACATCCTGGTCGGGCAGGACACCGATTCGGAGTCGACGCCGTTCGGCGCCGCGATGCCCTGGATCGTCAAGCTCGACAAGGACGAGGACTTCATCGGCAAGTGGGCGCTCGAGCACTATGCGCAGGAGACTCCAGCCACGTCGCTGGTCGGGTTCACACTCGCCGACGGGCGCGTGCCCACCGAGGGCGCGGTGGTTGTCGACTCGGCCGGCGAGCCCGCCGGTCAGGTGACGAGCGCGCGTTACTCGCCGGTGCTGAAGCAGGTGATCGGCATGGCCTGGGTCCCGAGCGCGCTGGCTGGGGACGGAGCGACGATCAGGATCTCCGACGAGGGCGACACGCTGTTCGGGAAGCTCCAGACCAAGCCGTTCTATGACCCCGACGGCGAGGTCCTGCGCTCATGAGTCTGTCGTTCCTCGAGGTCGATGGCGGGAGGGCGGTGGCCCGCTCGCCGATGGAGCACGCCGCGAGTCAGGCGGGCGCCCAGTTCGAGATTCGCGACGGGTGGAACGTCGCCGTCTCGTACGGCTCGCTGAACGCGGAGTCGCTCGCCTGCGTTGAGTCCGTGGGCTGGGCTGACGTGTCTCATCTCGGGAAGCTCGAGCTCCAGGCCGACGACAGCGACCTCCCCGCGATCGTCGCCTCAGCAGCGGATGGAGCGCAGCTCGAGCTCGGAAGCGCTACCGGAGCGGCGGGGGCGTGGTGGTGCCCGCTCACCTCTCGCCGGGCTCTCATGATCTGCGAGGCGGCCGCGCTGCCGGGGCTACGCGAGAAGCTGGTCGAGGCCGCGGCCGGGGCGTCGGCGCCGGCGACGGTGCTCGATGTCAGCACCGTGCTTGCGGCGATGACGCTGGTGGGGCCGCTGGCCCGCGAGGTGTTCGCCCGCTTCTGCGCGATCGACCTTCGCCCGGCGGTGACGCCCGTCGGCGGGCTGCGCCCGGGCTCGATAGCTCGTCAGCCCGGGATGATCGTGTGCGAGGACGAGGACCGCTTCCTGTTCACGTTCGGCTGGGCGATCGGTCACTACATGTGGACCACAGTCCAGGACGCCGGGTCGCACCTCGGCGGCAAGCCGATCGGCCTTGATGCGCTCGCCGCTCTCTCCGGGTCCGTCCAGGAGGTGTCCTCGCGTGCTTGACCTCTTCCGTAAGCGCCGGATGTGGCGCCGCCAGGGCGACCTCAAGGGCTCCTACGACGTCGTGATCGTTGGCGGGGGCTCGCACGGGCTTGCGGCTGCCTACTACCTCCAGCACGAGCATGGCATCCGCAATGTGGCTGTGCTGGAGAAGCGCTATATCGGCTCGGGCGCGGCCGGCCGCAACACGACGATCCTTCGCTCCAACTACAAGACTCCCGAAGGCGCCCGCTTCTACGACGCCAGCGTCAAGCTCTACGAGGGCCTCTCCCGAGAGCTGAACTTCAACCTGCTGTTCTCGCAGTGCGGGCACCTCACGCTCGCGCATTCCGACCGCGCGATGTTCGTGATGGCCAACCGGGCCGAGGTCAACCGCCTGCACGGGATCGATTCGCGGCTGATCTATCCCGAGGAGATCAAGCGCCTGGCCCCGGCGATGCAGGTCGACTCTCAGCACGCCACGTTTCCGATCCTCGGCGCGCTGTATCACCCGCCCGGAGGGATCATCCGCCACGACGCGGTGGTGTGGGGGTTCGCCCGTGGCGCCGACCGCGGCGGGATCGAGATCCACCAGGACACCGAGGTGCTCGGTTTCGAGCGCTCTAACGGGCGGATCACGAGCGTGAAAACCAGCCGGGGCACGGTCAAGGCCGGGACGGTTCTCAACTGCACCGCCGGGTGGAGCACGCTGATCAACGACATGGCCGGAGTGCCGCTCCCGATTACCACCCACATCCTCCAGGCCTGCGTCACCGAGCCCGTCAAGCCGCTGCTCGACGTGGTGATCGTGTCCTCGCAGATGCACGTGTACATCAGCCAGACCGACCGCGGCGAGTTCCTGATGGGCGCCGAGATCGAGCCCTGGACCACCTACCGCATGAACGGGACCCTGAACTTCCTGCAGGAGGTCTGCCGTCACACGATCGAGCTGTTCCCGCAGCTCGAACGCGCTCGCCTGCTCCGCAGCTGGGCGGGCCTGTGCGATCTGAGCCCCGACTACAGCCCGATCCTCGGCCAGACCGCGGTCGATAACTTCCATATCAGCGCCGGCTGGGGGACCTACGGATTCAAGGCCGCGCCGATCGTCGGCAAGACCCTGGCCGAGCTGGTCGCCACGGGCCGCACTCCCGAGCTGATCGCGCCGTTTGCGCTCGAGCGCTTCTATGAGGACAAGCTCGTCTCCGAGCTTGCCGCCGCCGCCGTAAGCCACTAGAGAGAGGGCCGCACCCACATGAAGAGCAGTCTCGAGATCGCCCAGGAACACGAGCTGGTCCCGATCCAGGACATCGCGGATCGGATCGGGCTGCTGCCCGAAGAGGTCGAGCCGTACGGCCGCTATAAGGCGAAGGTCTCGCTCTCGGTGATCGAGCGGCTGAGGGACGTCTCCGACGGCAAGATCGTTTGCGTCACCGGCATGACGCCAACGAAGGCGGGCGAAGGTAAGACCACGACGCTGGTCGGGCTCACCCAGGGCCTCGGAGTGATCGGCAAGAACCCGGTGGCGTGCCTGCGCGAAGCCTCGGTGGGCCCGGTGTTCGGCATCAAGGGCGGGGCGGCCGGCGGTGGCATGACCCAGGTCGTGCCGATGGAGGACCTGAACCTTCACTTCACCGGCGATATCCACGCGATCGGTGCCGCCAACAACCTGCTTGCGGCAATGATCGACGCCTCGATCCTGCACGGGAACCCGCACAAGATCGATGCGCTGCGGATCGGCTGGCGACGCGCCGTCGACATGAACGATCGCGCGTTGCGACAGATCGTTGTGGGGCTGGGCGGCCGGGCCAACGGTTATCCCCGCGAGACCGGCTTCGACATCACCGCCGCCTCGGAGGTGATGGCGATCATGGCCGTCTCCCGGGACCTGCACGACCTACGCCAGCGGATCGCCAAGATCACGGCCGCCTACTCCTACGACGGAGGCAAGGCGATCACCGCCGAGGACCTGGGCGCCGCCGGGGCGATGACAGTGCTGCTGAAGGACGCGCTGAAGCCGAATCTCGTCCAGACGCTCGAAGGTCAGCCGGTGATGATGCACTGCGGGCCGTTCGCGAACATCGCCCACGGCAACAACTCCCTTGTCGCGGACCTGGTGGCGATGAAGCTCGGCGACTACGTCGTCACCGAGTCGGGCTTCGGCTCGGATATGGGCATGGAGAAGTTCTTCGACATCGTCTGCCGCTTCGGTGGCCTGATCCCCTCGGCGGCCGTGCTGGTGACGACCGTACGCGCGATCAAGCACCACGGCGGCGTCGCCGACGACCCGCGGGTCGACCGCGCCGCCGGGCGCCAGGCGATCGAGCTGGGAATGGGGAACGTCCGCCGGCATCTGAAGATCATCAAGACCTTCGGCGTCCCGGCGGTGGTGGCGGTGAACCGCCGCCCGGGCGACACCAACGAGGAGGTCGAGCTCGTCAAGCGGCTCGCCCTCGAAGCGGGAGCGTTCGGCGCCGAGGTCAACGACGGCTTCACCCGCGGCGGGATCGGCGTGGCCGATTTGGCCAGCGCTGTAGTCGACGCGTGCGAGCAGCCCAACAGCTTCCAGCACCTATACGAGGACGACGCCCCGATCGAGGACAAGATCGAGGCTGTGGCCAAGAAGGTCTACGGGGCCCGCGAGGTGTACTACTACCCCGAGGCCGAGCAGAAGATCGCGCAGTTCACGCGCGACGGGCTCGCCAGCTTCCCGGTGTGCATGGCCAAGACCCATCTGTCGCTGTCCTCCGATCCACAGCTGCTCGGTGCGCCCGAGAACTTCACCCTCCCGGTCCGTGACGTCCGCGCTTACACCGGCGCCGGCTGGCTGGTGCCGCTGTGTGGCGACATCACGCAGATGCCGGGGCTGAGTAAGACTCCCGCGGCGTTGAACGTCGACATCGACGCCGAGGGACGGACCGTCGGGCTCTTCTAGAGTGCCTGGTCGCCTTGGTGGCCTCGAAGGGCTGACTGTCGGCGAGCTCCTGGACGCGATCGCCGAGCAAACTCCGGCGCCCGGAGGTGGCACGGCAGCGTCGATGGTCGGTGCGCTCGCCGCGGCTTTGGTCGAGATGGCGGCACGGTTCACGCTCGCGCGCGAGGCCTCCGGGGACGTGCATCTGCGAACCGCGCTGGTGCTCGAGCGCGCTCGCGAGCTGCTCGATCGTCTGCTTGCGCTCGGCGAGATCGAGCTGCATGCCTACGAGCCGGTCCTCGACGCGCTGAGGCTGCCGCGCGAGGATCCGGATCGGCCCGGCCGGGTGGCAGCTGCACGGTCGGCGGCGGCGCAGCCCCCGTTCGAGATCGTGGCCGCGACGGCCGAGATTGCGGGGCTCGCCGCGGAACTCGCCCAGATTGGGAATCCGAATTTGGAGGGCGACGCGCTGACAGCATGCGCGCTGGCCGAGGCGGCGTGCAGCGCGGCGGCGCGCCTCGTCGAGATCAACCTCGCGGAGGGGGATGGGGCGCCGAGGCCTGAGGGGCCGGGGGACCCGAGGATGGGGGAGGTGCGGGAGCTGGCGAGGCGGGCGCTCGCAGCGCGCCGGGGTTGACCGAAGTCAGCGGGCGTTCCCCGTTCAGCACGGCGATCGCGTTACGCGCCGCAAGTACACCCATCGCTGTCCGCGTCTCGACCGTAGCCGAGCCCAGGTGGGGGACCAGTACCACGTTCTCGAGCTCGAACAGCCCGGGGTGGACGTCGGGCTCGCGCTCGAACACGTCCAGCGCAGCACCGGCAATCCCGCCGCGTTTGAGCGCCGCGACCAATGCTGCCTCGTCGACGATCGGCCCCCGCGCGGTGTTTACCAGGTAGGCCTCGGCGCGCATCAGCTCGAGACGCTCAGCGTCGATCAGGTGGCGTGTCTCGGGCGTCAGCGGGCAGTGGATGCTCACGACGTCGGCGACGGTCAGGAGCTTCTCGAGCGGGAGGTGCTGGGCAGCGCCGAGCTGCTCCTCGATCGCCACCGAGGCCCGGCGCGGACCCGCATAGGCCACCCGCATCCCGAACGCCAGGGCGCGCCGCGCGACCGCCTGCCCGATCGACCCCAGCCCGATCACGCCGAGCGTCTTGCCCGCAAGTCCCCTGCCGAGCAGGAAGAACATGCTCCACGACCACTTCTCGCCCGCGCGCACCACCCGCTCACCCTCGCCGAGACGGCGGGTGACCATCAGGATCAGCGCCATCGCCAGGTCCGCTGTGGCGTCGGTGAGCACCCCCGGCGTGTTCGTGACCAGCACTCCGCGCTCGGTCGCCGCCGCGACATCGATGTTGTCATAGCCGACCGCGACGTTCGCGACCACGTTGAGGGCCCGCCCGGCGGCGTCGAAGAAGGCGTCGTCGACGCGGTCGTGGAGCAGCGTCAGAACAGCGTCGGCGCCGGCGATGGCCGCGTGCAGCTCGTCGGTGCTCAGCGGGCGGTCGTGCGGCGAGACCCACAGGTCGCCCGCACGCGCGAGCAGCTCGAGCGCAGGCTCGGGGATCCGTCGCGTCACCACGATCCTTGGGCTATCGGAAGTCACCGCTTCGAACCGATGCGCGGGATTAAAACCCGGATATGCATGGGGTTTATCCCGCGCATCTGATTGTGGACAAGGTTGGTGCGTCCGCCGGCGCCCGGACCTACCCGCCAAGGCCCTTGAGGTCCCGCCAGCGCTCACGGGCGCGAATGACCAGGAGGGCGATCTGGCCGAGCTCGTCGCCCTGCTCGACGAACGCCGGAAGTGTCATCTCCGCCTCGACGCCGTCATCGCGGATCAGCCTGATCAGGTGGGCGCGACTGTCCTCGAGCTGCTCGAACGGGAGGTAGTACCAGCCGTCGGCACCAGCGACCGGGACCCGGCTCTCCTCGTCGACGGGATTCTCCGCGGGCTGGGTGTCGTCGCGATCGAACATTTCAGCTAGCCGGGGCGCTACCCGATCCGTCGCCGTCGCGCACCTCGACCGGGTCGGGTGGCTTCTTCTGGCCGCGGTTCTGCACGAACTGGAACCCGAAGCGTCCCTTCACGCACAGGTTGCCGCTGGTGATGTCGTGGTCGAGCGGAGAGGTGACCTTGACGATCTCGTTGTCCTGCTCGTGGAGAACCAGGTTGCAGCCGACGCCGCAGTACGTGCAGATCGTGGTCGTCTGGGTCTGGCGCTCCTCATCCCAGGTCCCGGCCTGGCGACGGTCGTATTCGCTCTTGAACATCAGCGCGCCGGTCGGGCAGACGGCGATGCAGTTTCCGCAATACACGCACGCCGAGTCGGGGAGCGGGTTCGCGAACTCGGTCGAGATCCGGGCCTCGAATCCCCGGCCGGCCACGGCGATCGCAAACGTGTTCTGCCAGTCGGTGCCGCAGCCCTCGACGCACTTGTAGCAGAGGATGCACTTCGAGTAGTCGCGGACGTACAGCTCGTTGTCGATCTTCGGTGGCTGGCCGACCGTCGCTGCGTGAGTGCCGTCGGGGGGATCGTGGTGGCCGGCTCGGGCTTGGTCGCGTTCGCCTTCCTGGGCGGGCGGAGCCGGCGGGCCGTAGCGCTCGGGCTCGCCGCCGTACTCCCCGAGCCAGCGCTCGACGTTCGGCGTCGTCGACAGGTCGACCGAGGAGGCAAGGAACTCGAGCACCATCTTGCGGCTGTGGTTGACGCGCTCGGAATGCGTCTGGACCTCCATGCCCTCCTCGACGTTGCGGGCGCAGGCGGGCGCCAGCACCCGCGACCCCTTCACCTCGCAGACGCACACTCGGCAGGCGTTGACCGGCGTGAGCGTCCGCTCCCAGCAGAGCGTCGGGATCTCGATCCCCTCGCGCTGGGCAACCTGGAGGATCGTCATGCCCTCGCGCGCCTGGACGGTCTCGCCGTTCAGGCTGAGCTCGACGGTCCGCGCCGGAGCGCGGGTTCGGGTGGCAGTCATGGAGTCTCGGACACCTCGTTGGCGCTCATCGGGTATCGAGTGATGGTCATCGGGTCTCGAATACCTCCAGCTTTGTCAGGGCCGACTCGATCGCATCAGCCGCGGTCTGTCCCAGCCCACAGATCGAAGAGTCGCGCATGGCCAGCTTGATCTCGTCGAGCAGCGCATACTCGTCCGTTACCGAGCCTCGCGGCTTGCCATTGATGAGCCGGGCGAGGGCCTCCTCCTGGCGGACCGTCCCGACGCGGCACGGGACGCACTGCCCGCAGGACTCGTCGCGGAAGAACGCCGCGATCCGCAGCAGGATCGCCTTCATGTCGACGGTGTCGTCGATGACCAGCACCACCCCCGACCCCATTGTCGTGCCGACCCGGCGGGTCTCTTCGAACGAGAGCTCCACGTCGAGCTCGTCAGGCGCCAGGAACCGTCCCGCCGCCCCGCCGAGCAGGACGGTTCGCAGTGGGCGCCCGTCCTTGACTCCGCCTGCAAGCTCGAGCACCTCGCTCAGGCGGGTCCCGAACTGGAACTCGTAGAGACCGGGGCGCGCTACCCGGCCAGACAGACAGAAGAGTCGGGTGCCGGTCGACTGCTCGGTCCCGAGTCGCGCGTAGGCGATCCCGCCCTCGAGCACGATGTCGAGCACGTTGATCAGCGTCTCGACGTTGTTGACAACCGTCGGCTGGTCGAACAGCCCCTTGTCGACCGGGAACGGAGGCTTGTTCCGGGGCTCGCCGCGATAGCCCTCGATCGAGTTGAACAGCGCCGTCTCCTCGCCGCAGATGTACGCGCCTGCGCCCTTGCGCAGCTCGATGTCGAAGTTCTCCCCGCGTCCGAGGATGTCCTGGCCGAGAAAGCCCCGTGCCCTGGCCTCGGTCACTGCGCCGATCAGCCGGTCCCACGCCAGCGGGTACTCGCCGCGCAGGTACAGGTAGCCGTGCTCGCATCCGGTGGCGAGCCCCGCGATCGTCATCGCCTCGATCACGGCGAACGGGTCGTGCTCGAGGATGACCCGGTCCTTGAACGTGCCGGGCTCGGATTCGTCGGCATTGCAGATCAGATAGTGCGGTCGCCGCGGATTACGGGCGACCGCCTCCCACTTGCGCCCCGTGGGAAACGCGGCGCCCCCACGACCGAGGAGCTTCGAGTCGCCTAACTCGCGCAGGACACCTCCGGGACCCATGTCGAGCGCGGCGCGAAGCGCCTCGTAGCCGCCGTGGGCTCGGTAGCTGTCGATGCTCTCTGGATCGGCCTGGCCGATCCTTCGCAGCAGGCGAAGCCCCGGCGAGCCTGCCTGCGGAACGCTCGGCGCCTGGTCCGGGGCCGGCCGCTCACCGCCCATCAGCTCGACCAGGCCATCGGCATGTGCTGGCGCCATGGACTGCTCGGATGGATCCTCGCCGGCGCGGGTCACAAGCGCCGCGGGGGCGCGCTCGCATAGCCCGAGGCATGGGCTCTCGAGCCAGATTGCGTTGCCGTTGGAACTGTGGCCGCCCGCGGGTCCAAAGCGACTCTCGAGCTGCGCGCAGAGCTCGGGTGCGCCGCCGGCTTGACAAGCGATGTCGGTGCACACGTGCGCCACGACGGGCGGCTGGTGCTCGAGCGAGAACAGGGCATAGAAGCTCGCCACGGCGTAGGCCTCGGCCGGGGGGATCGTCAGCCGCTGGCAGATGTAATTGAGGGCGCCCGAGCTGATCCACCCTGCCCTGGCCTGAACGGCGTGAAGGGCCGGGAGCAAGAGGTGTCGCTGGGCGCGGGCAGCATGGCCGCCGCGCGCGACGTGCCTGTCGCGGTCAGTGGGCCGGGTCGCTCCCTCCCAGTTGCTCCCCGGGGACCCAAGGACGGCGTCCACCGCTTCCCGCTCGCCCGATGAGGGCGCGACGTCGTGCAGGACGAGGTCCATCAGTGAACCGTGCTCGCCACGGGCGCGCTCGCGGTTTCCTGTTTCTCGGCGCCGTTCATGCGCTCAACGCGGATCGCCGTGGCCTTGAACTCGGCAGTCCCCGACTTGGGGTCGGTCGCGTTGATCGTCAGCGCATTGGTCTCGACCTGGTCGGGGAAGTGAAGCGTCATGAACGCAAGGCCGGGCCGCAGCGAGCGCTGAATCCGCACGGGAGCGCTCACCGAGCCCCTTCGCGAGCTGATTCGAACGGTCTCCCCGTTCTCAACCCCGAGTGCCTCGGCATCTTCGGGGGAGAGCTCGAGCTCCTCGCCCCGGCGCAGCGGCGAGCTGTAGCCGCCCGTCTGCACCCCGGTATTGAACGAGTCGAGCCGCCGCCCGGTGGTCAGCATCAGCGGGAATTCGTCGGAGAGCTCGTCGACCGGGGGATCGTCCTCGACGACGTGGAATGGAGCTGGATCGCCCTCGAGCGGCTCGGCCCATAGCCGTCCGTGCAGGAGCGACGCGCCAGTGTCCTCCTCGTCCCAGCACGGCCACTGGATGCCTCCGAGCTCTTCGAGCCGGGCGTAGCTCATCCCGGCGTGGTTGGGCGCCAGCGAGCGCAGCTCGTTCCAGGCGTCCTCGGAGGATTCATAGCGCCAGTCCTGGCCGAGCCGCCGGGCGAGATCGCAGATGATCTGCAGGTCGTCTCGTGCCTGCCCCGGCGGTTGCAGGGCAGCGCGCACGCGCTGGACGCGGCGCTCGCTGTTCGTGACGGTTCCCTCGGCTTCGCACCAGCTGGCGGATGCCGGAAGCACTACGTCGGCAAGCTGAGCGGTAGCGGTCAGGAAGATGTCCTGAACGACGAGGTGCTCGAGACCGTTCAGCAGCTCTCTGACGTGCTGGGAATCGGCGTCGGACTGGACCGGGTTCTCGCCGAGCACGTAGAGGGTGGTCAGCTCCCCGCGACCCATCGCGTCGATCATCTCGGTCATGTGCCAGCCGTACTTGGGCTGAATCTTCACCCCCCAAGCCGTCTCGAACTTGGTGCGCGCGTCGTGGTTGTTCTCGATGTCCTGAAAGCCCGGGAGGCGGTTCGGGATCGCGCCCATGTCGCCGCCGCCCTGCACGTTGTTCTGGCCGCGCAGCGGATTGAGTCCCGAGCCGTAGCGGCCGACATGGCCGCACAGCAGCCCGAGATTGATCAGCGCGAGGACGTTGTCGACGGCATTGTGGTGCTCGGTTATCCCGAGCGTCCAGCAAATCTGGGCGCGATCGGCGCGCGCATAGGCATGAGCCACGTCGCGGATCACGTCGGCCGGAACGCCGGTGACGCTCTCAGCGTGCTCGAGCGTGTAGCGCTCGACAGCGGCGGCGAACACCTCAAATCCGGTCGTAGCATGTTCGATGAACGCCCGGTTCTGGAGGCCCGCATGGATGATCTCGCGCGCCATTGCGTTGGCCAGCGCGATGTCGCTGCCCACGTTCAGCCCGAGCCACGCGTCAGCCCACTGGGCGGAGGTGGTGCGCCGGGGATCGACCACGTACAGCTGCGCGCCGGAGTGGACAGCCTTCAGCACATGATGGAAGAAGATCGGATGGGCCTCACGCGCGTTGGAGCCCCACAGAACGATCAGGTCCGTGTCGCGCACTTCCCGATATGAGCTGGTGCCGCCACCAGCGCCGAATACCGTCGCCAGACCGACGACGCTCGGAGCGTGTCAGGTTCGGTTACATGAGTCGATGTTGTTGGTGCCGATCGCCGCCCGGGTGAACTTCTGGGCCAGGAAGTTCACTTCATTGGTGGCTTTCGAGCAGCTGAACATGCCGAACGTGTTCGGCCCATGGCGCTGCACGGCGCTGCGGAACCCTCCCGCGGCGCGGTCCAGAGCCTCGTCCCAGGTCGCGGGGCGCAGGGCGCCGTTGTCGCGGACCAGTGGCTCGGTCAGGCGCGCGTACATGCGGATCCTCCTCTTGTCAAGCTGGACCGGAGGGACATCACGAAACGAGATGATCCTACCAGCCGCGTTCGCCGCGCACGAGTACGAATTTGTACAACGAGGCTGCGTGAGCGCAGGTTCCGCGGTGGCGGCAGGGGTACCGTAGCCGGGATCGGGACTGCCGGCGTTGTGACAATCGGTTCATGAGATAATCGCCCCCCGCCCGCGCAGTGCGGACGGATCGGAGGGAGCCGGCCCCCGTGGCCGGCAAGCGGTCGTCCACCAGGAGGGTTGGAGATAGCCAGCGCAGATTCAGCAGGCCGCCCTTCGCCGGTTCGACGCCCGGCTCGTGCCGCCGGCGAGGCCAGCCCCTCCCTGGTCGACAGCGCCGAGCACGCGCTTCGCAACTGGCTGGCGGGAGGCCGGTACCGCCAGGGCGACCGCCTGCCGCCCGAGCATGAGGTCGCCGCGATGCTGGGCGTATCCCGAGGCACGCTTCGCAGTGCGCTGCGCCGCCTCGAGGACAGCGGGGAGATTGTCCGCCGCCAGGGCAGCGGTACGTTCGTCGGACGCATGGCCGTCCCGAGCGCGCTCGACGAGCGCCTCGAGCGCCTCGAGCCGTACTCGTCGCTGGCGGCGCGGCGTGGGCTGACGCTGAGCTGCAGTGACATGCGCCTCGAGCGTCGTGCCGTAGGACCCGAGGTCGGCGAGGCGCTTGGCATCGCGCCGATTGGCCATGCCACAACCGTCTCACGCACGCTCGTCGCCGACAACGCGCCGGTGGCGGTGATGTTCGACGTCGTGCACCCGAGCGTCTCGATTCCCGACGATGAGACGCTCCGCAGCGCGCTCGAGGGCGGCGAGATGGTCCTCGACGTCCTGATCGGCCGGGGAGTGCCGGTGACCTTCGCCAGGACCCGGGTGATGCCGTATCTGCTCTCGCCCCGCGAGCGCGCCGGAAAGCTACTCGGGGTCCGGCGGACCATGGCCGTCCTTCAGCTCGAGGAGCTGATCTATGCGGGTCGCGAGGAGCGGGTCGCCTACTCCCGAGACCTGTTCGCCCCGGGGGGTATCGACGTGATGGTGATGCGCTCGCTCGAATCGACCCGGCCGGCCCCGGTGGTTAACCTCCGCGGACGCCGCGCCCGCACACCAGGGCGAATGCACCACCCCCGGCGTGGACCGGGCGAGGGCAGCTGAACGCCGGCACTAAGGGAGGCGTAGTCGCCCACGACCCGGCCGGGCACAATCCAGGCCAATGCCGCCCGACGCGGCTGGGCACAATCAAGGCCGATGCCGCCCGACCGCGCTTCCCCGCCTCGCCGTGCTGTCGGTTCGGTGACCCGGGCGCTGGCGATCATCGATGCCCTCGCCGAAAGCGATCAGGGACTCGGTGTCAATGAGCTGGCGCGCCGGATCGGCGTCAATCCGAGCACCGCCTCCCGGCTGCTCGCGACTCTCGAGCAGGCGGGCATCGTCGAGCGCGCCTCTGGCGGTCCCTACCGGCTGGGGCTGAGGCTGTTGGCCCTCTCGGACCGGGTGCTCGCGCAGCTCGACGTGCGCGAGCAGGCGCGGCCATGGCTGAGTTGGCTGGTCGAGCAGACGGGGGAGACCGCGACGCTGTCGGTGCCCGGCGGGGCAGAGGCGATCACCGTTGACTTCGTTCCCTCGTCTTCGACGGTGGTCAGCATGGCGCGCGTGGGCAGGCCGAGCGTCCCTCACGCCACGGCGGCCGGCAAGGTGATGCTCGCGTTCGGCCCCTCCCACGAGGTGCAGGGACAGGAGCTCACCGCGTACACCGAGCGGACGATCACCGACCCGGCCGCGCTGGAGCGCGAGCTCGAGCAGGTGAGGGAGGAAGGGATCGCCGAGGCGGTGGGCGAGCGGGAGCCCGATTTGAGCGCACTTGCGGCGCCGGTGCTTGCCCGGGGCGGGGGGCTCGTCGCGATCGTCGGCCTTCAGGGCCCGCGGGCACGCCTGCCGGCGGCCAAGTTGCGGGCCCTGCGCGAGCCGCTTCGCCGGGCGGCGTCCGAGATCAGCCGCTCGCTCGGTGGGTAAGCGCGAAGCACCTACCCCCCGCGCGATGACTCTATGAAGCTGTCACCGCCCAAGTTCCGTCGACATAGAAGCGGCATGCAGTCGTTGAGCTCGTGAACAGCTCAGCGCCGCGACTCCTGCGGATGATGCAGCTAGCTCACCACCACTTGCGCTCCTGCGCGCGGCCGGTCCCGCCGGTCGTGTCGAGCGCGCCGAGCTCGGTCATGTCCTCGTCGGAGAGCGTGAAGTCGAAGATCTGAGCGTTCTCTTCGATCCGCTCGCGGTGGGTCGACTTCGGAATCACGGGGACCTCGTGCTGCAGCGCCCAGCGCAGCAGTACGTGCGCTGGCGTCCGCCCGACCCCCTCGGCGATCCGCTTGACCGTTTCGTGGTCGATATGGCGGCCGGTGCCCAGCGGGCTGTAAGCCTCGAGCGCGATCTCTCGCTCCTGGCAGGCGTCGAGCAGCGCCCGCCGGTACTCGAATGGGCTGAACTTGACCTGATCGACGACCGGTGGCACGTCCGCGACGCCGCATACCTCCTCCAGCTCGCTGACGTCGAAGTTCGACACCCCGATCGAACGGGCGTATCCGAGCTCATGAGCGCGCTCCATGCCCGGCCACGCCCAGGTTGGGCCGCCCTGCGGCCAGTGGATGATGTACAGGTCGAGCTGGTCGATGCCGAGGCGCTTAAGGCTCTTCTCAGCCTCCGCCGCCGGGTCCTTGTGGCCCGGATAGAACTTCGTGGTGACGAACACCTCTTCGCGCGGGACGCCGCTGTCGCGCAGCGCCTCGCCGACGCTTTCCTCGTTGCCATAAGCCTGGGCGGTGTCGATGTGGCGATAGCCGAGCTCGAGTGCCCCGCGCACGGCCTCGACGCACTCGCGGCTGTTGGGAACCTGCCAGACACCAAGGCCGAGCATCGGCATCTCGTTTCCGTCCGCCAGCACTCGAACCCGTCCGTCAGCTGTCACTGCGCCAGCCGCCATGGCGTCTCCTTATGTTTCGGGAAAGCCGCAGCGGCCTTAGCCCCAGTGGTAAGGACTGTGCGACACAGGGTTCAGATCCCCGGTTTCGAGGCGCTCGAACCCGAACGGGTGCAGCAGCGAGGAGTGCTCGCCGTCACCGCGAGGGGTAATCGGTCGGCTGAACTGGCGGCCGGGGGCTCTCAGCGCGTGGGGGACCGTGGCGCGTCGCCGCCCCTGAGGCGGACACCCCCGCCCGCCGGGCGACGCTGCGCGCACCGCGGCCGCCGTTGACTGTGAGTCTTAGCTTGGATAAAAGACCTATGTCGTGGTCTTCGCGCTGCGCGGACCGTGCGGACCCATGGCTCTTGATGCCGCTTGCGCCGGCGCGGACGATCCAGAATGCCGATTGCTTCTATCACCCTCAAGCTCGAGCTCGGCTTGGGCTACCTGCTGGTTTTGCCGCTCTGGATAGCGGCCATCGGTGTACTGACCGGGCGGGTGCTAGGGGTGAATATCGGACGATGGCGCAGCGCTGTGGCTGCGGTTGTCGGCTGGCTGGCTGGGTTGATCGCGGGGGCGCTTGCGCTTGGCCCGAGGAACCTGCATCCGCTGTTGATCATCCCGCTGTCGGTCTTCTTCGGCGTGCTGGCAGCGCTGCCGGTGGCGATCGTGCTCGATGTCGTGACCCGCAGCAGGCGCAGACGCGGTCAGGTGCGTCAAGTGTTGCGACATCCCCTGCGAGCGGTGCGGTTGGTGCTGGCTCCGGTGGGTCGGTTTCGCGAGCTCGTTGGGATCGCGCGCAGCGAGAATCTCCTGCACGTCCGCTATCGACACCCGGCCGCACTGGCGTCGCCCGATCTCGCTCGGCGGGTGCGGTCGGTACTGGAGCGCGCGGGGGGGATGTTCGTCAAGTTCGGACAGATCGCCGCGACCCGCAGCGACCTGCTTCCTGAGACCCTGACCAGTGAGCTGGCCAATCTTCACGCCAACGTCGCCCGCGTGCCGGCCGACGCGGTGGCGGGTGTGCTGCGTGACGAACTCGGCGAGCCAGTGGAGCAGGCATTCGGCGAGTTCGATCGCGAACCGCTGGCTGCCGCTTCGATCGGCCAGACACACCGGGCGAAGCTGCACGACGGCCGCGCGGTTGTGGTCAAGGTCCAAAGGCCGGGGCTGGAGGAGATCGTGCTGCGCGACTCGGCTGTCCTCTCCTTCGTTGCGCGTCAGCTCGATCGGCGGGTGGAGGCGGCCCGTCGGATCGGTGTGCGCGATCTCGCGGGCGAACTGATCACCAGCATTGAGGCCGAGCTCGATTACGGTCTAGAGCTTGCAGCGGGTCTGCGCATGCGCGAGAGCCTTGCGACCAACGGATTAGTCCAGGTTCCCGTGGTGCATCCCACGCTCTCCACCGGCCGGCTGTTGGTGATGGATGAGGTGTTGGGACGTTCGGTCTCGGACACCGCGGCGGTCGACGCAGCCCCGGTGGGACGCTCGGAGCTCTCCCGGCGACTGCTTTCTTCGTTCCTCACGCAGATCTTGCAAGACGGCTACTACCACGCTGACCCGCATCCCGGAAACGTCTTGATCGGTGCCGACGGCGTGCTCTGGTTGCTTGACTTCGGCGCGGTCGGGCGCATCGATCCGGTGGCTCGCGACGCGCTTCAGGGCATCGCGATCGGGTTCTCGCTCCGAGAGGCTTCGCTGCTCGCCCGCGCCGTTCGCTATCTGGTGGGAGATCATCAGATCGACATGCGTCAGCTTGAGCGCGACCTGGCGATGCTGCTCGGCGAGGTGGACACAGGCGGCCTCAGCCCGGCTGCAATGGCCGGCGTGATGGAGGTGATGGAACAACACGGACTGCGCCCGCCGCCGTCCATGTTGTTGTTGTCGCGCACCCTGATCACGCTCGAGGGGACGCTCAAGACGATCGACCCCGGATTCGAACTCGCCTCCGAGGCTCAGCTGCTTGTCACTCAGGACCACCAGGTCCAATTTGGCAGCCCCGAGGAGCTCGTACGCAAGGAGCTTGTCCGGGCACTACCGGCACTGCGCACGCTACCCGAGCATGCCGAGGAGCTGGCGAGTCAGGCACGCTCCGGGCGCCTGACGGTGAGGACCGAGCGCTACGCCGGGGCCGACCGGTCCGTGGTCGAGACTTGGTTGAACCGGGTTCTGGTAGCGCTCGCCGGCGGCGCCGGTGCGCTCACCTCGGCCGCTCTCCTTACGGCGGGCTCGCTGTCCGCGAACAAGGTTGTCCGCGATGCGCTCTGGACCCTGGGCTTCTCAGGCCTGACCGGGTCAGCGGTACTGCTGATGCGGACCGCCGCACAAGCGTTGCACGATCAGGCAGCGCGAACCGACGAGGCTGAACCGACAGCGAGGCGAGTCTAGGGGTGGTGCTTGCGATCCGATTCAGCCTCCGTCTCGAGCTCCCAGCGCACTTTCTGGACGACACTGGCCGCCGGGCGGGGTTTGTGCTGCTGGCGGCGTTGCTTCTCTCATTCTTGTTCATTCGTACGAGCGCGCGGCTGATGCGCAGTCCGAAGGTGCCCTGGTGGCCCGGCAGCGTGACGACGAGCAGCGGAGTGCACCTCCACCATCTGGTCTGGGGCATCATGCTCCTGCTGCTCTGCGGGTTCCTAGGTTTCGCGATCGATCAGGGAAGCCCTCGGACCGAGATTCTCGCCGGACTCTTTGGCATCGGTGCGGGCCTGACGTTGGACGAGTTCGCGCTCTGGGTCCATCTGCGGGACGTCTACTGGAGCGAGGAAGGCCGCTCCTCGTTCGATGCCGTGATCGTTGCCGCTGTGATCGGCGCCCTGATCGTCCTCGGTGCGGTCCCGTTCGACCTGCCGCACAGTGGGTCGTCGATCGCGACATTGACAGCCGCCGTCTTGATCGACGTCCTCCTTGCCGCGCTGGCGATCGTCAAAGGCAAGCGACTGCTCGGCCTGATTGGCGTCTTCATCCCGCTCTTCTCGCTGGTCGGGGCGGTGCGCTTGGCCTCGCCCAGCTCACCCTGGGCTCGGCGCTTCTATGGCCCGGGCGGGCGCAGGCTTACTCGGGCGCAGGCCCGGTGGGGGCGCATCGGTGCGCGGCGGCAGCGCTTGAGCGATGCGATCGCGGGCGCTCCAGATGCTTCCGCCTCAGTCGATCCGAGGCCTGGCTCGGGAGCGACGGGACCGGAAACTCCACCGCGATGATCGGGTCGGCTATGAGCGAGGGCGGCCGGGGGCGGCGCGTCGTAGGGTGCCGGGCATGAGGACTCATGGTCGCTCCTCGGCCGAACGCGAGCGTCAGACCATCGAGTTGCGGCTAATGAGGGCTCACGAGATGTTCGAGATGCCACAAACGGATCTGTTCTCGGAGCACCGAAACTTTCTCACCGGTATCGACTTCTGCATCAGCGAGCTGCGGGCTCGTCGGTCCTGGCGACCGGTTCGGCTGGAGATCCATCTGCCGCCCGAGCAGATCGACGAGGGGGTGACCGAGCGGGTGGCTCGGACCCTGCGCCGGTACTGCAACCACCGGATCCGGTACAACCGGAGGGAGATGCGGGCCCAGCGAGTTGGAGGCGTCAGCGCGTTACGGATCGGCGTGCCCGTCTCCGCTCTGGGACTGGCGCTGACCGCGGTGGCGACGACGATCCGGCCCACGGGCGGGGTAGCCCAGGTGGTCGCCGACCATCTCGGCTGGGTTCTGGCATGGATCGGGCTGTGGTTCCCACTAGATCAGTTCCTGTTCGCTCCGTTGGCTTACGGTCGCGAAAGCCGAGTGTTGCGTCTCCTTTACGACGCCGAGGTCGTGGTGTCCCCCTCTCGGCCGACTCCGGCCATGGCCGCATCTGAGGCGAGACGATGACGCTGCGTTACGCCCCCGAACAACGAGAGCCGTTCAGCTCCAGGGGTAGGGACTGTGCGACACAGGATGCAGATCCCCGGTTTCGAAGCGCTCGAACCGGAACGGGTGCAGCAGTGATGAGTGCTCGCCGTGCAGCACGCGCGCGATCTCCCTCCCCACGGCGATCATCTTGTAGCCGTGGTTGGAGTCGGCGGCCACGAACACGTTCGGGCGCATGTAGTCAAATACCGGGAAGTTGTCGACCGTGAATGCGCCGGCTCCTCCCGAACGGGCCTGGCGGTAGAGCTCGCGCGCGCCATCGAAGCGCTCGAGGCAATGCGACAGCGCCGCTGACCACATGTCGGGGAATCCCGGCTCGACCGTGCCGGTGGGGTAGGGGTCGACCTCGAAGTGATCGCCAACGCGCAGGGGCTGAGCACCGCCCTGCACGGTCTCGCGGTCGGGCTTGAAGTAGACCCCCCAGGCTTCGTCGGTGATCAGTCGTCCGTCGTCGTCGTGCAGCGGCTGATCCGAGTCGACGTGGAGGACCGCTGAGGAGCGCCCGTCGGCGGTGACGAACTTCGCCGGGTCGATCGCCACCTCGCCCTCTTGGAGGTACCAATAGGTCCACATCGCAAGCCCCTTGTGGACCTCGCCGTCCGGCTGGCGGACGTCGATCCGGTTGGGAAGCCCGAGCATCTCCCAGATCGAGGCGATCCACGGGCCGACCGCGACGACGACCTGCTCGACTGCGATCTCGCCCGCGGACGTGCGCACCCTGCTCACGGCGCCCGCGTCGTCGAACTCGAAGCCGGTGACCTCGACGCCCTCACGGATCTCTGCGCCCGCGGCGCGAGCCTTGCCGGCGAGCCCGAGCATCGACTCGCGGTTGAACGCGTAGCCGCCTGCATGCTCGTGCAGGCAGACGGTCAGGCCGGGCGCGCGCCAGTCCGGGTAAAGGGACCGCATGTGCGCTGAGACCTCGTCTGCACCGAGGTGCAGCTCGGACGGATAGCCAATCCGCTGCTGGCGCTCGTAGACCTCGGACAGGTCGCTCTCCTGGGCCCGAGGTCCGAGCGCGATATAGCCGGTGCCGTGGTAGTGCAGTGCCTCCGGGTCGGATTCCCACACCTCGACGCAGGCCGCCATCAGCTCCGACATCGCCGGCTGGAAGTAATTGTTCCGGACGACGCCGCAGGCTATGCCCGACGCCCCAGCTCCGACCGCCGTCTTGTCGAGAACCAGAACCCGGTCACCCCGGGAGGCGAGATGCCAGGCGCTCGACAGGCCGTGCACCCCCGCTCCGATGACGAGGATGGGCACCGAGGAAGGTAGGCGGTCGGGCATTCGAGCTCCTGGATAGCTGTTGGCTATAGCGCAATACTATTGCGATATATGCATGATACCGGAAGTGGCGTCGATCGCTCAAAATTCACCCCCGAGCGATGCCCACACCGACCGTAAGCCCGCCGAGCTCCGAGGTCACCCTCGAGCTCGTGGAGGAGGTGGTTCGCACGCTCTCCGGCTGGGAGCGTCCTTCGGCGAGCGTTGGGGAGCGCCGGGCGGCGGAATGGATCGCAGCGCGCCTGCAAGAGCTCGGCGTGCCGGAGGTACGGCTCGAGGAGGAACCCGCCCACGGCGGCTACTGGTGGCCGCTGGGACTGTTGTCGTTCACGTCCGGCCTCGCCGCACTTTTCGGCGGTCGGCGCACCCGGCTTGCGGTCGGCGCGGCTACAGGGCTTGGCGTGTGGGACGAGGTCGGGCTGCACCGTGGGGTGTGGACGCGCCGGTTCGCTCGCCGCCGCACCACGACCAACGTGGTCGCCGAGCTTGGGCCGTCCGATGCGCCGCGCTGTGTCGTCGTGATCGCCCACCACGACGCGGCCCACTCGGGCGCGATCTTCGACCCGACCCTCACCTACGCGATTGGCCGCCGGTTCCCGCAGGTCATCGAGCGCGCTCGCTCGTGGCCTCGGTTCATGGCACTCGTTCTCGCTGGGCCGGTGCTGGTCGCGCTCGGAGCCAGGCGGCTTGGTGCGCTGTTCTCGTTTGGCTCCGCCGCCGCCTTCGCTGACGTAGGACGTTCGCAGGTCGTGCCGGGCGCCAATGACAATCTGAGTGGCGTCGCGGCGCTGATCGCCATCGCTTCTCGGCTGGGTGCAGCTCCACCTGACGGTGTTCGCGTTCTGCTGCTCTCAGCGGGCGCCGAGGAATCCTTCGAGGAGGGCTCCACCGCCTTCTTCCGCCGCCACCGCGATGAGCTCTCCGGCGCGCGTACGAAAGTGATCGCGATCGATGCTGTGGGCT
The DNA here is from genome assembly GCA_030948665.1 of Actinomycetota bacterium. Classification (GTDB taxonomy): domain Bacteria; phylum Actinomycetota; class Thermoleophilia; order Solirubrobacterales; family Solirubrobacteraceae; genus Palsa-465. The sequence continues at coordinate 20,115 of JALYZY010000024.1, forward strand.
CGCCGAGGCTCGTGCTCGTCGAGGGTGAGGGCATGCTCCAGCGGGCTGCCTATGACAGCGAGCTGAAGGACACGCTCGATCGCGCCGCAGAGGCGTCTGGCATTCCGATCATCCGCGAGCACTGGCTGTCGTTCGGCTCAGACGCTCTGGCGGGAATCCGCGCCGGCTACCCGAGTGCACTCGTCGCCTCGTTCGACGAGCTGAAGCTCCCGGTCAACTATCACTGGCCGACGGATGTCCCCGACAACGTGGACTTCACCACCGTGGAGCAAGCCGCGACGGTCGTCGAGCGGGCCATCCGAATGCTTGCGGGCCATTGACATGCGCCCGCGCTCGGGGCGGTACCCGGGGGAGCCAGCGGCTGAGCCGCTGGGCACCGAGCGGCTGGCGATGTGCACCAGGCGGCGAGGCGCTGTGCGCCGCTCCAGAGCGGTCCTTGCCTTGGCCCCACCCAGATGCTATAAACGCGCCGTGTACCAATTTGTACAGTGCCGTTGAGCTGCCCGCACGCTCCCCCTCGGCCCTGCGGGCCGGCAGCGGAGGCAGTGGCACGCGCGCTTGCACCAAGCCTCCCGGCCGGCGGTCGGGGCAAGCCCTCGAGGGCAGCGGGTCCGGGCGAGAGAGAAAGGAGCGGAGATGGCGATCACCGATGACCCCGTAGACGAGGCCGGCGAGCACATCGCGCCGGAGATGCTGTTCGGCGGGACCGTCGAGTCGGTTCTGCGCAGCCCGCGCATCGAGCCCCCGCCGGCGACGCTCGAGGAGGCCCGGAAGGCTCCCGGCCGGGCGGAGAAGATCGAGCGCCTTACGCGCCGCATCGAGGCTGAGGGGATCAAGTACATCTTCTTCCAGCAGGTGTCGATCACCGGACGGGTGATGGGCAAGGGCGTTGTCTCCTCGTTCTTCCCGCAGGTGGCGGAGCGCGGCTACCAGCTCGTCTACGGCGCCACCGCCAACCTGTTCACCGACCGCTACGGCAACTACATCGGCTTCGGGCCCGAGGAGTCTGAGCTCGCCGCGGTCGCCGATCTCGACACGTTCGCGGTGCTGCCATGGGACAACCGCGTCGCCCGCGTGTACTGCGACTGCTACGACACCGAGACCGGTGAGCTGCTTGACGCCGACCCGCGCCAGAATCTCAAGCGCATCGCTCACGAGTTCGAGCAGGAGCTCGGCTATCAGTTCCTGATCGGGATCGAGCCCGAGATGATGTGGCTCAAGCGACCCGAGGACGGCAGCCCTCCCGAGGGCGTCACCAAGCCCTACTGCTACCACATCCACCAGTTCGAGGAGCTGCGCCCGGTGCTGCTCGACGTCGTCGAGTACGGTCAGGCGCTGGGCCTCGACATGAGCTACGGCGACCACGAGGACGCCCCCGGCCAGCTCGAGCTGAACTTCCGCTTCGACCGGCCGGTACGCACCGCCGACAACATCACGACCTACCGCCAGGTCTGCGCCGCGGTGGCGCGCAAGCACGGCCTGCTGGCGAGCTTCATGCCGAAGCCGTTCACCGGGGTCTCGGCCAACGGCCACCACCATCACTTCACGCTGATCGACGAGAGCGGCAGCAACGTGTTCCATGACCCCGAAGGTCCGGCGCAGCTCTCGGAGATGGCCCGCCACTTCCTCGGCGGGATGCTCGAGCACTTCCCCGCGCTGATGTGCGTCGGCAACCCGACCGTCAACTCCTACTGCCGGATGTGGGACACAGGCTTCTGGGCCCCCATCTACAAGAACTGGGGCTGGCAGAACCGCACCACCACCGTCCGGGTCGCGTCCGGCGGGCGCTTCGAGTACCGCGGCGTGGACTCATCCTGTAACCCCTACCTGACGGTCGCCTCGCTACTTCGCGCCGGCCTCGACGGAGTGCGGCGCCAGCTGGACCCAGGCCCCCCGCAGCAGGGCAACACCTACGAGCTGCTCAAAGAGGGCGCGACCATCGAGAAGGTGCCAGACAGCCTTGGCGCCGCACTCGACGCGCTGGCCGCCGACGAGGTCGTCCGCAGCGCGATGCCCGGCCGGCTCTACAAGGTCTTCAATCACTACAAGCGCGACGAGTGGGAGCGCTACCTGGCGGCCGTCACCGACTGGGAGCGCGACGAGTACCTGGAAGTGCTCCCCTAGTCCGGGCGCGTCGCTGAGAGGAAAGCCATGTGCGGAATCGCCGGGATCATCTATAAGAATGGCAACGGCGCTCACCGGATCGGGCGCGACATGACGCGGATGCTCCAGTCGATGAAGCACCGCGGCCCGGACTCGACCGGGTTTGCGCTGTATCACCCCCCCGGCGAGGATCTGGTGCTGCGCATCAAGCTGGCCGACTCGGACGGCCGCGACGACATCGATGCCGCCGAGGACCTGCGCCGGCACCGTAGCGAGGTGCAGGCGAGGATGCGCGGGGCGGGCGCCGAGATCCGCAGCATGGAGGAGGTCAATGACTACACCTTCAGCGCCACGCTGGCGTTCGATGGGGACCTCAAGCTCCTGGCCGACCACATCGAGTCCGTACCGCACGCAGAGGTGCTCTCGCTCGGGCACTCGCTGGAGATCATCAAGGACCTCGGTGACGCCGCCACCGTCGGTGGTGCCTACCGCCTGGACGATTACTTCGGAAGCCACGGCATCGGGCACGTCCGGATGGCCACCGAGTCAGACGTCGACATCTCAAACGCGCATCCGTACTGGGCCTACCCGTTCTCCGACGTGGCGGTGGTGCACAACGGCCAGCTCACCAACTACCACCAGTGGCGCCGGCGACTCGAAGCAGCCGGTCACCGGTTCGCGTCTGACTGCGACTCGGAGATCATCGCCGTGTACCTCGCCGAACGGATGGCGCAAGGCGACTCGCTCGAAGACGCGATGCGCCGCAGCCTCGAGGAGCTCGATGGCGTGTTCACCTATATCTGCGTGAGCGAGGATGCGCTGGGGATGGCCAAGGATGAGCTTGCGGCCAAGCCGCTCGTGCTCTACGAGGGCGACGACATGGTCGCGCTCGCCTCCGAGGAGATCGCGATTCGCGCCGTGATCGACCGCGAGATCGAGACCTACGACCCGTACGAGAGCGAGGTGATGGTATGGAAGCGGTAACTGCTCAGGACGGCCCTCGGCAGGCGCGCTTCGACCCGCGTGGCCTCGTCGAGCTCGACGAGACGATTCCGCGAGTCGCGGAGATCGAGGGCTCGCGGGCGAGCTTCGACGCGCACCAGCTGACCACGCGGCAGATCAACCTCGAGCTGCGCCGCCTCGTGTATGAGGAGGGCGTCAAGGACGTCATCGTCCGCAACCCGGGCGCGCGCCACTCGCTTGGGGTCGGCATTCTCACCCGCTGCAAGATCACCTTCGAAGGCAGCCTCGGCTACTTCGCCTGCGGGATGATCGACGGCCCGGAGGTTCACATCACCGGCCGAGTCGGCTGGTCGGCGTGCGAGAACATGATGTCCGGGGTCGTCGTGATCAACAGTAACGCCGGGTCGCTGACCGGTGCCGCGCTCCGCGGGGGCGACATCGTCGTAAAGGGCCAGGTCGGAGCGCGCTCGGGGATCGACCAGAAGGGCGGAACGATCATCTCCCTCGGCGACGCCGGCTCGATGACCGGCTTCATGATGCAGCGCGGTCGCCAGATCATCTGCGGCGACGTCGGCCCCGGACTCGGCGATTCGATGTACGACGGGGTGATCTACGTCGGCGGGAAGGTCAAGTCGCTCGGAGTGGACTGCGTGCCGGGTGAGTGGACGGTGGCCGATACCGAGCTGATCGAGCGGAAATTCTCGATCTACGGCCTCGGTGCCCCGCCGCAGTTCGAGAAGTTCGTGTGTGGCAAGAAGCTTTACAACTACGACTCGCTCGAGCCCTCCGAGCGCAAGCTCGTCCTCTAGCGGAGGTGAGGCATGGCTGACGAAACCGCTCCCTCGGCCCAGAACATCCTCGGGCACTCGAGGATATTTACGCCTGAAGTCATCGACGACATCCACGTCAAGTCAGAGCTCGGCCGCTACCGGATGCGCGGCTTCTCGATGTTCAAGAAGATCCCTCATTGGGACGAGCTGATGTTCCTGCCCGGCACGCTGACGCGGTTCGTTATCGAGGGCTACCGCGAGAAGTGCGTGACCAAGACGGTGCTCGGCGCCCGCTTCGCTGCCAAGCCGATCGAGCTCGAGATCCCGATCTACATCACCGGAATGTCCTTCGGCGCCCTCTCACTGGAGGCGAAGATGGCGCTCGCCAAGGGAGCGTCGATGGCCGGCACCGCGACCTGCTCGGGGGAGGGCGGAATGATTCCGCCTGAGCGTGAGCTATCGACCAAGTGGTACTACCAGGTGATCCAGAGCCGCTACGGCTTCAACCCCCATCACCTGATGCTGGCCGACGCCGTGGAGTTCTTCATCGGACAGGGCTGCAAGGTCGGGCTGGGCGGGCACCTGATGGGCCAGAAGGTGACCGAGCAGGTCGCCGAGATGCGCTCGCTCCCCGTGGGGATCGACCAGCGCTCGCCCGCTCGCCATCCTGACTGGCTCGGCCCGGACGATCTCAGCCTGAAGATTCAGGAGGTCCGCGAGGCGACCAACTACGAGGTCCCGATCCAGCTCAAGCTCGGCGCGGCGCGCGTGTATGACGACGTACGCATGGCGGCTAAATGCGGACCGGAC
>JALYZY010000063.1 GCA_030948665.1 Actinomycetota bacterium
GGCTCCCGACACGCCTTCACACGCCTGACCGGCTCGTGGCCGGGAGAAGAGGCACCCGATTCCGAATAGCGCTTGATCCTCGCCGACTCGAAACAGCCTCGAAAGGAGCATCATTGGCTAGAGGACTGGTCGGCCTGTTAGTTGTATCGCGATGGTGGTGTTCCTGGCCAAGGTTGCCGTCGTCGGCGGATCGTGGGGCTCATCGCGGTGTGTCAAGGCCGGTTGAGAATTGACCCCGTAGCGCCGGTTGAGATTTGACCCCCCTGCCGGGTCGCGCCGGTTGAGAACTAGGCCACTTGAGTGTTGAGGCTCGCCGGCGTTTTGCGTAGCGAGCCGTAGGCGAGCGGAGCGAAATGCCGGCGGCGCGCCCTGTCGGCGGGGGGTCAGGTGGTGTCGCGGGGTCGGGTGGGGCGTGGTCCGAGGTCGCGGTCTTTGAGGCGGTAGCTGTCGCCTTTGAGGCTGAGAATCTCGGCGTGGTGGATGAGGCGGTCGACCATTGCGGTGGCGGCCATGTCGTCGCCGAAGATCTCGCCCCAGGCGGAGAACGGCTTGTTGCTGGTGACGATCATCGACGCGCGCTCGTAGCGGCGGGAGACGAGCATGAACATCAGGCTCGCGGCTTGCGGGTCGAATGGGATGTAGCCGACCTCATCGCAGATCAGCAATGGGATCCGCTCGAGGCGGTCGAGCTCGGCGTCGAGCTTGTCTTGGCGTTGCGCGTCAGCGAGCAGGGCAACCCATTCGGTCGCTGTCCGGAACAGGACCCTTTGTCCGGCGAGGCACGCGCGGACGCCGAGGGCGATCGAGATGTGCGTCTTGCCGGTGCCGGGCGGGCCGAGCAGGATCACGTTCTGTTTGGCGTGCAGGAAGTCGAGCTGGCCGAGGTGCTCAATCACCTGCTTCTTCACTGAGCGCTGGAACGTGAAGTCGAACTCCTCCAAGGTCTTGTGCGCGGGGAACCGGGCGGCACGGATCCGCAACCGACCGCCGGAGGACTCCCGTGAGGAGATCTCCGTCGAGAGCAACGCTTCGGCGAACCGCTCATATGACCATTCCTCCTGGCGGGCGCGGTCGGCGAGGTTGTCCACCGAGCGCGCCGCGGCGGGAGCCTTCATCGCCCGGAACAGGTGCGCGAGCTCGGCGTTCTTAGTCACGCGATCAGCTCGTCATAGATTGACAGGGGCCGTTGCTCGACCAGCAGCTCATCACCCGGTTGGCCGCGGCGGGCGCGCAGTGCACGCGCGTGCTCGAGCGCGGTGACAGTCCGGTTCTTCGCGAACACCCTTTCGTGTCGGCAGGCGAGCTCGCCGGTATCGCGGACGACCGCGACGAGCTCCCGCTGGGTGACGCGCACCTCGACGCGCCGGCCGACCAGACCCGGGGCCAGCGAGTAGTCGTTGGTGTCGAACCGGACGTGAGGGTCGGGCGGGACCCGGACCATCCACCGACGATCCGTGTCAGGCTCGCGCTCGGGCAGCGGCCGCATCAGCGCCCGCTCGTCGAGCAGCCGGTCGATCGGCCGGGCCCGCAGCGTCTTGTGCGTGCGCGCGTTCGCCTTTGTGAACCAGTCGTCGAGCTGCAGCTGGAAATCGAGGTGGTTCGCGAACCGGCGGCCGGGCTCGAAGTTCGTCTCCATATACCCCTGCAGCCGCTCCACGCACCCCTTCGCCTGCGGATCGGCCGGCTCGCAGAACAGCCAGCCGACCGGCAACTGGCCGCAGAACGCCGCATATGCCTCGGTCGGGCGGCCACCGCGTGCGTGCAGGCATCCCTCGCGGTCCCACACCATCAGCTCCGGCAGCGCACCGAGCTCCCACAGGCAGCGGCTCATGCCCCACAGCACGTCCGGCGCCTCCTTGCTGAAGATCAACGCGCCCGCGCCGGCTCGCGAGTACCCAAGGCACGCGACCACGACCCAGGCGCGGCGCTCCTGGCCGTGACCGACCGGCACCGGCCGGCTCGTTTCCCACAGATCCCACTGACAGATCTCGCCCGGCCGATACACCGTCCGCTGATGCGTTCGCGGCCGCAGGAAAATCGGCCGGACCTCGCGCAGATAGTCGTCGACGATCGTCTTGCCGCCATCGAACCCCAACGGGTCCAACAGCTCCCGGACCCTGACCCCCGGAAGCTTCGGGTCGTCCTTCAACAGCCGGTGGATCTCGTCCTTGAACGGCTCGAGCATCGACGGACGCTCCGGCACGCTGAACACCGGCGGCGCATCCGACCGCAACGCCACCCTGACCGTGTTCCGCGACAACCCCGTCCGCCGGACCAACTCCTTGATCGGCACCCCACGAACGAAATGCTCCCGACGAAGTTCAGCCCAACGCTCCACGTCCAGCACGCCTCCTCCTGGCACTCGATCGCGATGACCGAACCAGGCTCAACCAGCCCCCGGACGCCTCCGCCACCACCCGAGGGGGTCAAATCTCAACCGGCGAAGGGGGGCCAGTTTTCCACCGGCGCCGACAAGCTGCGCGGCGTCCATCGCCGATTCTGGCGGCCAAGACCTGCGGAGTGCCCCTCCTGCACGTTCGTAGCTGGCCTCCTGGAGCTCTATCAACGCGTCGGCGTCGATCATCGCAGCGCCGTGGCGA
>JALYZY010000068.1 GCA_030948665.1 Actinomycetota bacterium
GTGTAGATCACGGTCGGAGTCGCGCGCAGGGCATTGTGGCGGCGTAGCCATTCGATCACCTCGAAGCCGTCAACCTCAGGCAGGCCGAGGTCGAGGACGAGGAGATCGGGCAGCACCTGCTGAGAGATCTCGATCGCCTCCTCGCCATCAGCTGCGTGGAACGTTTCGATGCCGTGTCGCCTGAACGTCGCGACCAGCACACCCGAGAGATCGGCGTCATCCTCGACGATCAGCACCTTGTATGCCTCATCGCGTCCCCTGACTGCACGCTCGAGTGCAAACAGCAGCTCCGTATCGTCGAGCGGTTTCTTGAGCCACCCAACCACCGCTCCGTCAGGCGCCTCGGCCTCGCCTGGCGTGAGCACGCTGAGGATCACAATCGGGATGCCCTGTGTCTCAACATGGTCCTCGAGGGCCCTCGCGGTCTCCCAGCCGCTCATCCCGGGCATCAGCAAGTCGAGCAGGATCGCATCGGGCCGCTCCGCGATCGCGCTCTGGACGGTGTGCTCGCCCGAGGCGGCGGTGCTCACCGCGTACCCGTGATGCTCGAGCACCGCGCTGAGCACCTCGAGGACCGCAGGATCGTCGTCGCAGACGAGGACCCGAGGACGATCCGGGGTCGGCGATTTCCTGGGGGTGGCCTCGCTGGAGACTGGGGCGGGGAGCCCGAACGAGAACGTCGCCCCCTGCCCGGGAGCGCTCTGGGCCCAGATCCGCCCGCCGTGTTGCTCGACGATGCTGCGACAGATCGCCAAGCCCAGCCCGGTCCCGCCCTTCTCACGTGAGTCAGATGCATCGACCTGGGCAAAGCGCCCGAAGATCGCGTCGAGCTGGTCTGCAGGGATCCCGCGACCCTCGTCGCTGACCACGAATAGGACCTCCCCGTCGCGGTGCGAGCACGACACCTGAACGCGGCTGCCAGGTGGCGAGAACTTCACCGCGTTGCCAATCAGGTTCGTCAGTGTCTGAATGACCCGATCCGGGTCGGCCATCAGACGTGTTGCCTGGACGTCGGTGACGATGCTGACGCCCGCGGCGGCCACAACTGAGGCGACGCTGTCAATGGCCCGGTCGATCAGCTCACCAGCGTCACAAGCCACGGGATGCATATCGATCTGGCCAGAATCGATGCGCTCGATGTCCAGGATGTCGTTGATCAGGCGGACCAGCCGATCGGTGTTCTGGACCGCGATCTGGACCATCCGCCGCCCCGGCTCGGAAAGGGCCCCCATCGCGCCGCTCTCCAGTAATCCCAACGAGCCTCTGATCGAGGTCAGGGGAGTCCGCAGCTCGTGGCTGACGATTGAGGTGAATTCGTCCCTCGCCTGCTCGATCCGCTTGGCCTCGGTGACATCGCGCGTAACGGCGTAAACCGCGGACCCGTCGTGGTTGGAACGGCAGCTCCAAGCCAGCCATCGGTAGTCCCCGTCCTTGGTGCGGTACCGGTTCTCAAAACAGACCGTTCGGTGTCCCGGCTCGAGCAGTGCAGAGGCTTCGGAGATGGTCCTCTCTACGTCATCTGGATGCACGAAGCTCATGTACGGCTCGCTCATCAGATCCTCCGGCGAATAGCCGAGGGTCTCCTCCCAGGCCGGGTTCAGCTTCGTGAGGTAGCCGTCAGGGCTTGCGATCGCAAGCATGTCGATCGACAGGTCCCAGAGCCCCTGGGAAACGTCTTCGAGTGCCCGATCGTGTTTAGGGTCAGGTGCTGATCCGGTCATCGCCGCTCGCATGCCTCGCATTTCATGACCGCAGCATCGGCAGATCGGCGCTGCGACATGATCCGTCTGCGCAGCTACCAACGAACTTCGTGGGATCCGCACGCTCGCGCTCAAGGATTCCGCGCTCGCTGTCGATGGCCAGAAGATGGTGCGGTTTATCCCGGTTCGTGCTGGCGTCCGCCTCCTGGGGGCGCTGGCGACTCTTGCTGCGCTCGGCGCCATGATGCTCGTGCCGAGCGCTCTGGAAGCCAGACAGCAGCACCACCGCCATCTGCCGCGCCAGCACGGGGGCCGGGTGCATCACGCTTGGCCAAGCCGGCGGGGCCGCGATCGCCCTCCCAATCCGCTCGCACGCTGGCTGGCGCGGCAAGTCGGCCCGGTTCGTGTCTCCGGGCGCGGGCGCCACTCTCGTCATGGGGCGTTGCTGGCGCAGGCTGTTAGCGCGGCCGCAGGCTCGGTGCCGTTCCAGACGACGGGGCCAATCCAGGCTCTGTCGCTGGTGCGCTCCTACCAAATCCCGAGCGATGATCCTTCAGCCGCGAGGCTCGCGAATCTGTCCTGGACGTATGACTCGGCGGTCACCGCCGTCGCGTTCGAGGAGACGGGCAATGTCGCTCAGGCCCAACAACTGCTCGACCAACTGAAAGCGCTGCAGCGCACGGACGGGTCAATCGACTTCGCGTTCAACACCGCCACCGGCCAGAGCATCCCCGAATTCCGGACGGGCACGATCGCCTGGACCGGGCTGGCAGCCGCCGACTACCGAGCCGCTACCTGCTCCTCGAGCTATGACGCGGTCGCCTACGGCGCCGCGAAATGGCTCCTCAGCGAGCAGCTCGTCAGCCCGAGCGCACCCGCCTTCGGGCTGATTCGCGGAGGCCCGGACGTGACTTGGGTGTCAACCCAGCACGACCTGATTGCCCGCGCTTTCCTGGCGCACCTAGCCGACGCGATCGACGGCAACCTGCGCCATGGATCCGAGGGGCGTGGGAACGGCAACGGACCATCGTGCCCCGGCGGCCTATCTGGCCTGACCGGGCCTCAAGCGAGCGCCTTCTCGGCCCAGCTGCATCACGCCGTGGCACTGCTCGATGCGGGCATCAGCGCTGAGCTGTATGTCCGCCTGACGCCGGGGACGGCGGCCCAGTCCGGCATCGCATACTTCAAGGAGGGCGTCGGCGACGATGTTCGACCCGCCGATGCGCAGGCGCTCGGCGCGCTGTGGCTGCTCAGCCAGGGTCGCACCCAGGACGCTCAGGCGGTGGTCAACTACGCCAACCAGTCGATGTTGGTGTCAAATCGCTCAGTGGCCCTGTCCGCCAACCCGCTGACGTACAACGAAACGTACTCCAGCCCCGGACCCTTCTCGGGCTATCTCCCGTACGCGGATCCCGGGACCCCGAGCGTGCTGTGGCTCGAGGGCACACTCGAAATGCGCTTCGCAGAGCATGCTCTCGGAGATGACACGTCGACGCTCGATCGCAGCATCGTCGGCTGGCAGGGGATCACTGGTTTCAGCACCGGCCCGCTACAAGCGGACAAGACCGTGGTCGGCAACATCTTCAACGAGTACCACCCCTGGCCCGACTCTGCGGCGGCCGCCTGGGAGCTGCTGAACCTCACATCGTTCTCGCTCCTCAGCACCAGCTGACCGCTTGGTCTCGCCGTCGCGGGTGAGGCCTCAGCTGCCGGGCTTCTCCTCGTGGCCGCCGAACGCCTTGCGCATCGCCGACAGCGCGCGATCGGCGAAGTCGCCCAGCCCGCGAGAGCTAAATCGGGAGTAGAGAGCGCTGGTGAGCACGGGTGCCGGCACCCCCTCTTCGATAGCGGCGGTCGAGGTCCAGCGACCCTCGCCGGAGTCCGACACCCGGCCGGAGAAGCCCTCAAGGCCGGGGGACTCGTACAGCGCCTCGGCGGTCAGGTCGAGCAGCCAGGATGCGACCACGCTGCCCCGGCGCCAGACTTCCGCGACCTCGGTCGTGTCGATGTCGTACTGGTAGTACTCCGGGTTCTCGAGTGGAGCGGTCTCAGCGTCGCCCTCTTCCTGATGCTTGCCGGCATCCGCGTGGCGGAGGATGTTCAGGCCCTCGGCGTATGAGGCCATGAGTCCGTACTCGATGCCGTTGTGGACCATCTTGACGAAGTGCCCGGCTCCGTTCGAGCCGCAGTGCAGGTAGCCCTGTTCCGAAGGGCTCGGTTCGCCACTGCGTCCCGCAGTGCGCGGCACGTCCCCGACGCCGGGCGCGATCGAGGCAAACAGCGGCGAGAGCCGATTCACGACATCCTCCTCGCCGCCGATCATCAGGCAGAACCCACGCTGGAAGCCCCAAACGCCGCCGCTCGTTCCGCAATCGACGTGGTGGATGCCCTTCTCCCGAAGCTCCGCGGCGTGCCGGATGTCGTCGCGGTAGTGGGTGTTCCCACCGTCGATGATCACGTCGCCCTCCTCGAGAACCTCGGCCACGTCGTGAATCGTGCGGTCGGTGATGGTGCCGGCGGGCACCATCACCCACACCGTGCGCGGCTTCTCGAGCTTGGCAGCGAAATCCTTGAGTGAGTCCGCCCCGACTGCTCCGTCGGCTGCGAGCGCCTTCACCACGTCCGGATTGCGGTCGTAGCCGACGCATCTGTGGCCGTCGCGCATCAAGCGCCTCACGATTCCACCGCCCATCCGGCCCAGTCCGACCATTCCGAGCTGCATCTGCTTATCAGTCGCCATTCATGCTCCTCGCGGGTTCGTGATCACTCGAGCGCAGACAACGGGAGAGATGATCGCAACTTCGATCCGTTCCCACCGGCAGCCTCGCGAGCTAGGGCGCGAGGCGATGGGCCGGCTCGCGCATCGCGCGGTCGTAAAGCGACTCTTGCGTGCATCGCGCGAACAGCCAAAGCCTGACGCGCTCCGGGTCGACACCGAGCAGCTCTGCCATACGCTGCAACAGGCCAACGGGGTC
>JALYZY010000080.1 GCA_030948665.1 Actinomycetota bacterium
CGACGTCGACGAGCAGCCGCCGCTCTCGGATCGAGAGCCGAAACGCGAGGCGCGTGAGCGCCTGCGGTAGCCGGGGCCTGAAGCTGAGCGTGCCGCCGTAATCGCGCATCCCTCCAAGTCCGGCCACGACAGCGATCCACGTCCCCGCGAGCGAGGCAATGTGCAGTCCGTCGCGGGTGTTGTGCTCCAGATCGTCGAGGTCCATCAGCGCCGCCTCGGCAAGGTAGGCATAGGCAAGCTCTAAATGTCCCACCTCTGCAGCCAGCACCGCCTGCGTACAGGCCGAAAGCGACGAGTCGCGGACCGTCAGCCGTTCGTAGTAGGCGAAGTTCCGGGCTTTCTCCTCGTCGGTGAAGGCATCGCCGCGCAGGTGCATCGCGAGGACCAGGTCCGCCTGCTTTACGACCTGCTTTCGGTACAGGTCGAAATACGGGAAATGCAGCAGCAGCGGGTACTGGTCCGGCGTCGTCGCCCTGAAGTCCCAAACCTGGTGCTCGGTGAACTCCTCCGCCTGGCAATGAACCCCCAGCGAGGGGTCGTACGGGATCAGCACCACGTCTGCGGCGTCGCGCCACGCCGCTGCCTCCTCGTCATCGACGCCAAGCCGCGCGGCGATGTCGGGATGGCGCTGCACCGCACCAGCGGCGGCGCGCAGGTTTCGCTGGGCCATCAGGTTCGTGTACACGTTGTTGTCGGCGACTGCGCTGTACTCATCGGGTCCCGTGACGCCGTCGATACGGAATTTCCCAGTCGAGTCATGGTGTCCGAGCGAGCGCCACAGGCGCGCGGTCTCGACGAGCAGCTCGACGCCGGCATCGCGATCGAAGCTGTCGTCCGCGGTCGCTGCGCGGTAGCGCTCGACCGCATCCGCGATGTCGGCGTTGATGTGAAATGCGCCCGTCCCGGCCGGCCAATACCCCGAGCACTCCTGCCCACGGATCGTCCGCCAGGGGAACGTCGCGCCGCGGAGCCCGAGCTGCTTCGCCCGCTCGCGCGCGAGGTCGAGCGTCGAGTGGCGCCAGCGCAGCGCGTCGCCGGCGACGTCGGGCGCTGTGTACGTGAGCACCGGCACCACGAACGTCTCGGTGTCCCAGAACGCGTGGCCGTCATATCCCGGTCCGGTCAGGCCCTTTGCCGCGATCGCGCGCCGTTCGACTCGCGCACCAGCCTGCAGCGTGTGAAACAGCCCGAAGCGAACAGCCTGCTGAAGCTCAAGGTCGCCTTCCAGCTCGACGTCCGCTCGCTCCCAGAACTCATCGAGATATGCGCGCTGCTGCGCCAGCAGCCCCTCCCAGCCGGTGTGTCGCGCCCCGGCGAGCGCCGCCGCAACCTGATCCTGGATCGCCGGGGCCGAGCGCACACTCGACCAGCCGTACGCGAGGAACTTGACGAGGCGAAGCGGCTTTCCGGGTCCGACCTCGGCGCTGACCAGCACCCGACCGAGATCCTCGAAGGCCTCCCCCTGCGCCTCGGTGCCAGGCGGACCATCGATCGCATGGTCCATCGCTGCTGCAACCCGCAACCCGCTCACATTCGTGGAGTGGGTCAGGATCACGCGAGTATCACGCGCGCCGAAGAACTCCGAACGCAATGGTGCGGCAAGCGCCGCAGCTGCGCGCGGATCGGCTTCCATCAGCCCGGCCGCCTCATTGGCCACGAGCTGCGACTGGACGACGACTGGAATCGTCCGCTCGATCGGCTCCACTTCGTACAGGATCGCGGCGATCGCCCGCTGGGTGAACGAAACCAGGCGAGTCGAACGGACGCGCACCGCCGTCCGGGTTGGCGACACCCACTCGACGGTGCGGTGGAGCACTCCGGCACGAAAGTCCAGAACGCGCTCATGGTTGCGCAGCTCCCCGTATCGCACGTCGAATGGCTCGTCCTCGACGAGCAGCCGGATGATCTTGCCGTTGGTGACGTTGACGACCGTCTGGCCTGCCTCCGGGTACCCGTAACCCGCTTCGGCGTACGGGAGCGGCCGGACTTCGTAGAAGCCGGCGAGATGGGTCCCGGGGATGCCGAAGGGCTCCCCTTCATCGAGGTTCGCGCGTAGACCGATGTGCCCGTTCGAGAGCGCGAATACTGATTCGCACTGTGCCAGGTGCTCGATGCTGAGCGCGGTCTCGCGCACCGCCCACGGCTCGACGGGGAATGCCGGCTGCTGGATCACGGCTCTTGCAGTAGCTCAGCCAGGTCAGGCACGACAACGTCGGCTCCGTGCGCTTTCAGCTCGGCGGCCTGACCCACACGATCAACTCCCACCACATAGCCAAAGCTGCCCGCGCGGCCTGCCTGCACGCCGGCCAGCGCGTCCTCGAACACCGCTGCCTGCGCCGGCTGCACTCCGAGCGCCTTTGCGCCGGCAAGGAACGTGTCGGGAGCCGGCTTACCGCGCAGGTGGTCACGCTCTGCAACGCGGCCGTCGATGATCTCCTCGAACAGATCGAGGATTCCCGCGGCGACGAGCACGTCGTGACAGTTCGTGCTCGACGACACGACTGCCCGCCGCAATCCGGCGGAGCGGGCTGCCTGCACGTACCGCACCGAGCCCTTGTACGGCCGCACCCCCTGTTCGTGGATCATCCGAAGGACGATCTCGTTCTTGCGGTTACCCAGTCCGTCGATCGTCGCGGTACTGGGGGAATCATCGGGCGAGCCTTGTGCAAGCTCGATTGCACGCGAGGTCAGGAATGAGCGCACGCCGTCGTAGCGCGGCTTGCCGTCAACATACTCGTCGTAGTCGCCGACCGGGTCAAAGGGGGTGAACTGCTCGCCGCGCTCCTGCGCGCGGCGGGACATGTACTCGTCGAACATCGCCTTCCACGCAGCGGCGTGCACCTTTGCAGTCTGGGTCAGGACGCCGTCGAGATCGAACAGGCACGCGACGATCCGCTCCGGCAGTCCAAGCACGGTCAGACCGTATCCGACGCGTTGCCACGCCGGCAGCCGAGAAGGAAGGATCTTGGCAGCGAGAGCGTCTTTATCGGCTGAGTGGCCGGACTGGGCGGCCTCATGAAAAGCGAACTTGGGAGCAAGATGATGGCCAATTCAAGGACCGCAAAGTTACGCGCAGGCAGCGCCGGCACACTGGTCGGGGTGACTCTGCTGCTGGCTGCATGCGGCAGCAGCAGCTCGGGCTATGGTGGCGGCGGCGCCCCGGCCAGCGCGAGCGCGACCACCTCGACTGCGGCTGCCAGCGCCACCGCGATCACCACCGTGAAGGGCCATGCCGGGACCTACCTGGTCGGTCCATCCGGCCGGGCCCTATATCTATGGGTCGCCGATAACAGTGGGAAGTCCAGTTGCTCGGGGTCCTGCGCCCAAGTGTGGCCGCCGGTGATCGCGACGGGGACGCCGGTGGCGTCGGGAGGAGCGATGACCGCGGACCTCGGCATGATCACGCGCGCTGATGGCACCAAGCAAGTCACCTATAAGGGTCACCCGCTCTACTACTACGTGAGCGACAAGGGGCCGGGCACGACCAAGGGCCAGGGAAGCAACTCGTTCGGCGCGAAGTGGTGGCTGCTGACTCCCTCCGGCGCGGCGATCACGTCGAAGGGCTCATCCTCGAGCGGCTCCTCATCGTCCAGCGGCTCCTCATCGTCCAGCGGCTCCTCCGGGGGCGGCTGGGGCTGATCCGCCGGCGCTCCTGTGCCACAGCTCCCCGTCGGTGCCCCCGGCCGCAGCGGCACGCACGCTGCTGACGGCATCGGCAGATCGATCGGCCGGCCCCGCGCGATGGGCCGGCCGATCGGTCCGTGGGCGTTCGCCGGCGTAGCCGTCGCCTCGTTTGGCGGCCCGCTTGCGCTCGCGGCGCTATTTGCTCCCACGATCCTTGGCGACGCCAGCGGCTCGGCCGGGCTGACGGCACTCGCAGCGGTAGTCGTGTTCACCGCGCCGCTGGCGATCTGGCTGCGCTATTCGCGACGCCTCAGCAGCTCCGGAGGGCTTTATTCGTTCGTCCAGGCGGCAGCCGGACGCCGAGTTGCGCTCGTCCAGGCGGGAGTCTGGATCGTCAGCTATCTGCTGTACCTGGTCTACACCACGTTGCAGATCGTCTACGACCTCCTGCCAGGCATCGTCCCGGGCGAGCGCCGCTATCAGACGGCTTTGGCGCTGCTGATTCCGATCGCGCTGGCCGGCGTGATGATCGCCGGTCGCGGCATCGCGCTGCTCGTGATCGGCGTGATCGCCGCGGGGCAGCTCGCGCTGGCCGGCGTGCTCGACGGCGTGGCGATCGGACATCTGTCGACGCCGGGCTCGACGTTCGCGGCCGGAGCGCCGCTCGGGCCGCTGGCCAAGGCGAGCGCCCAGACTTCGCTGCTGTACGTCTGCGGGAGTCTGCCGCTGTTCCTCGGCGGGGAGCTGGCCAGCCCGGCCAGAACGATCCGGCGGGGTCTGATCGCGGCCTACGGTTTGACCGCGGTCGTCGTGCTCCTGGCTGTGGCGCCCCTCGCTGCTGCGCCGGGCTTGACCCAGACCGCAGTACCCGGCGTCAGCTTGGTGGAGCAGTTCGGAGGGGGCGGCCTGGCTGAAGCGATCGGTATCGGCGTCGCCGTCAGTATCGCCGGGGTCATCCTCTGCGAGTACCTCGCGCTTACCCGGTTGGTCCACGCGATTGGGGGCTGGCAGATCCGTCCGGTGACGATCGCGGTCGGGGCGGTGATGGTGCTCGCCGCGCCGCTGACGCTGATCGATCCCCAAGGCTTCTACAGCTCGCTGATCCAACCGTCGTTGATCGCGCTGTGGCTCAGCCAGTTGATTGTGTTCGCCGTATATCCGAGCTTCGCTCGCAAGCATGGCGAGCGGGTGGCCCCCGCGTGGGCACTCGCCGCGGTGGCGAGTGGACTCGCGCTCTACGGGCTGTGGACGGGGATTCAGAGTACGGCCAGTTGAGGTGCTTGCGCCGTCGGGGCGAGCTCACGGGAACACCTGCTCGCCGGTGCGCTCGTCGAGAATCCGGATCGCGCCTGACGGGCACGCCTCCGCCGCGGCGAGCATCAGTTCGACAGAGGCGCTGCCGACCACGCTGGCGACCTCATCGATCTCGAACACCTCGGGCGCGATCACCGCGCAATCGCCATGGCCCGAGCACGCGCCTTCGTCGATTTCAGGGATGTAGTACATGGGGATCCTCCGTTCCTAATCAGGTTGCGGATTTCAGGTAGAGATCTCGGGCGACCGACCAGAAGCGCTGCAACCGCGCGTCCGGTACGGGTGAAGGTGACGACGAAGTCGCGCGACTGCAGATCGCCGTCGGCCAGGTAGCCGTCTGCAAGCTCTGCGTGCCCGACATACTGGATCCGGACTCCGTATTGGTCTGTCCAGAAGCGTGAGATCGGTGCCCTCCCGGGATCGATGCCGAGCATCGCGCGGGCGGCGCGGGCACCCTGACCAGCTGCCGCCTCCCAGTGCGATCCGGGCACGTGGCGCCCAAGCTCTGAGACGAACGCGGCGGCGGCATCCCCCGCCGCGTAGATCCCCTCGAACCGGCTTCGACCATGCGCATCGACCGGCACGCCGGTGCTTGGCAGCCCGCTGCCCGAGAGCCAATCCAGGGCAGGACGAGCGCCGACGGCCACGACCACCTGGTCGGTCTCGACGATGTCCCCACCCGATAGGTGCAGAGCGCTGACCGCGCCGCCGCCGGAGATCGCGGACACCGTTGTCTCGCATCGAAGATCGACTCCCTCCGAGCGGTGGAGCCTGGAGAACCACTCGCCGAGCGGTCCCAACAGGCGACTGAGTGGAGCTGGCCCGGTCTCGATCACGGTCACGTGCGCACCGCGTGCGCGCGCCGCCGCGGCGACTTCCAGGCCGACGAAACCGGCGCCGATGATCGTCACCCGAGCTCTCGGTGTGAGCGCTACGCGCAACGAGCGCGCATCCTCGAGCGTGTGCAGCGTCGACACGTTCCCGTACCCCCGCAGTGACGGCAGCTCGCGTGGTCGGCCACCGGTGGCGATCAGCAGGCGCTTGTAGCGAAGAGTCGATCGGTCCGAGAGCTCGAGCAGACACTCGGCCGGGGAAAGCCGAACAGCGCTCACGCCCAGTAGCAAGTCGACGCCGTGCTCCGTGTACCAGCTCCTCGGGCGGAAGCGCAGCGACTCCTCAGAACGCTCGCCGCTCAAGAGCTCCTTCGTCAATGGCGGACGGTCGTACGGCAGATGCGGCTCGGCGCACACCATTCGCAGCGGTCCGGCGTAGCCCTCCCGGCGAAGCGTCTCCGCGGCACGCTGCCCAGCCAAGCCGCCGCCTGCGATCACGACGCCGTCATTCATTGCTGCGCTGACGCGGTGGCGAGGGGGGCTGCTCGGCGGCGGGCCAGTCGCACCACGAGCAGCGCAACCGCCGGCACAGCCGTCACCAGGATCAATGCGATGAACCACAGCCGCCCGGCGTCGGTGCCTTCCGTGAACGCGTGTACGAGACCACCCAGCCACGCCAGCAGCGTGAACCGGTGGATCGACTTCCAGCGCCGGTTGCCGATCCGGGATCGCCAGTAGTACGAAAGCCCGAGGAACAGGAGCCCCCAGCCCGCAATGATGCCGATCGAGGTTGGCAGCGTCTTGTACGAGAGGACGAACGGGACGGTTACGTCGAGCAGACTCGGGTGCAGGTACTTGTCGCCGATAAGCGTGAGCGCGTGCACAACGATCGCGACTATGACCGCGAGCGACAGCGTCTCGTGAATGCTCCGGCGGTCTGGACCGCAGGCCTTGATCAGCTTCCCGCCGATCGCGAGCCCGACGCCGGCCGATGCGCTCGAGAGCACCAGCGCGCTCGTGCCAGCCGCGCGGCTCGTGATCCAGAACAGGTACTGCGACGGATCCGTCATCGTCCAACCCCACTCGTGGGCGAGTCGAGTACCTCGAACCCGCCGTCGTCGTAGACGACCAGTCCGCCGTATGGGAGCCAGTCAGCGGCATGGGCGGCACCGCTGAGCAGCGCTGCTTTGCTCAGTGCCTCGGCCTCGATCCCGGTTGGCGCAAGCGCGCTGACCTGGACGACTCCGGTGAACGCGGAGTGTCCCGTCGAGGGGTCGAGCAGATGGTGAGACGGTCGCCCATCCCGGCCTATCCAGCTCCGCTTCCCGATCCCGCTGGTCGCGCTTGCCCCGCTGATGAGCTCGAATGTGTGAAGCACCTCGTCGCCGAAGGGGCTCGCGACCTGTACTGGACGCCGCCACCCTTCCGCGCCGCCGAAGCGCAGATCGCCTGCTGCGTTGACGACGTAGCTCGCGTGCCCACCGAGGACGGGTGCGAGAACGTCGCCGAACAGGCCTTTGGCGATCCCACCACTGTCGACCTCTAGCCCGGGTGGACGCGTGACGGTGGTCCTGGCTAAGTCGACGCTGATGTCTCTCCATCTCGCTTCAGCGCTTGGCTGCGCCGGGCGCGGCGCCGGAGCGAGGCGCAGAGCATCGGCGAGCGGGACCGGCTGCAGATCGTCGCCGTAGCCGGCATGCTCGAGCGCGCTGACGAGTGTCGGATCCACGAGGCCGCCAGTCCAGATGGCGACCTGAAGCGCAGCTTCGAGGAAGCGCGCCATCATCGCGCTGACCGGGACCGTGTCTCGGGGGTCGCGATTGAGCCTGGAGAGCTCGCTTGCTGGGTCGAAGCGCGAGAACTGGCAGTGCCAGGCTTCGAGCCGCCTGCGGGTCCGGGCCACGGCCTCCCAGGCCGGTCCGGCCGGACCGCTGCCCTGCACTACAACCTCACAGTTCCCGCCGAAGCACGGAAACCGCTCGAGCACTTCCACGTCTGCGATGGCTTGCGTGGGCATCACGACTGACTCGTGGTGACGGGGCTGGTCGTGCCCGAGCTGTTGGCCGACGAGCTCGCGTTGTTGGTCGAGCTCGAGCCGGTGCTACCGGTACTCGACGAGCTCGAGCCGGTGCTCGCGGTGTTGGACGAGCTCGAGCCAGTGCTCGCGGTGTTGGACGAGCTCGAGCCGGTGCTCCCGGTATTTGATGCGCTCGTGCCGGAGGTGGCGGCTGTAGTTGCGTTGCTGCGCGCCAGCGCGGGGTCATGACCGGACACGAGTTGCACGAAGATGAATGCCCAGAGCGCGACGAACACGATCGCCGCGATCGTCACCACCCGCTTGCGGATCGCGGCCACACGCCGTCGGCGTGCCTGTAGTCGCTGCGCGACGCGCGGGTCGGTCACTCGTGGCTGTTCTCGCGGGCCGGGGGGCCGGGTGGCCGGGAGCGGAAGTGCGTGGCTGTAACCATCTGGCGGGGTCATCATTCTCTCGATCTCATCGGTGGCTTGGTGCAATAGTCGGGCCGGTGTGTCGGAGCGCCGTGAGGAGGGCCTAAGAAACACTTATGAAGCCGCGGACCGGTCCGAAGCGTGCTGAAGTGACCCGATCAGGCTCTGACTGCGAACCTGAGGAGTGGGCACAGTTACGGACAGCTGGGCGGGTGATCAGGGGCGGTGCTGAGATCGTCCGCCTTCCGGAGCCTCCGCGCTGACTTGCGGTCGCTCGCCGACGAGGATCTTCTGGAGCTGCTGGGCGCCGGGGACTCACGCGCCCTCGAGGTGATCTTCGACCGGCACAGTGGCCCGGCCTTCTCCCTCGCCTTTCGGATGTGCGGGAGACAGGCAATGGCGGAGGACATCGTCCAAGAGGCGTTCCTGTCGCTGTGGCGCAGCGGGGCCCGCTACAACCCGACCCGCGGCAGTGTTCGCTCATGGGTGCTCACCGCGGTGCGTAACCGAGCCATTGACGCTTTCCGCCGCGAGTCCGTCACAGCCAGCCGCGACGTAGCCGACGACGAGGCGGCAGCTCGCCTGCCGGCCCTCGACCGCACGGACTCCGAAGTCGAGCGCCGGGAGGACGCACGGCGCATCCGTGTCGCGCTGGAGGAGCTCCCTGCCGAGCAACGACAGGTAATCGAGCTCGCGTACTTCGGCGGCTTCACACACACCGAGATCGCGAGGATGCTCGATCTACCGGCGGGAACTGTGAAAGGACGCATGCGTCTCGGCCTATCGAAGATGCGGCTTTCGTTCCCCGACCCATCGTCCGCGATGATCGGAGGGCAATGAACGCCGACGATCGACACTGCGGAGCCGACGCGGCGGCCTACGTGCTCGGGGCGCTCGAGCCCGTAGAGGCGGAGGCGTTTCACCGTCACCTTGCGACCTGCGCGATCTGCCAAGACGAGGTCATAGCGCTGCGCGGCGTGGTTGATGTGCTTGCGCTCGCCGCGCCGCAGCGGCGCCCCCCGCCCGAGCTGCGGCGGCGCCTGATGCGAGCGGTCCGGGCCGAGCCGCGCCCGGCGGGCGGGCAGACTCCGTACGCCGGCCCTAGGCGGGCGCGACGGCGCCCACTGCTCGCACGTGGAGTGCTCGCCACGGGCCTGGCGGTGGTGCTCGCAGTTGCCGTGCTTGGCGCAGTGAGGCTGTTCACGGCATCCCCGGTCTCGCAGAGCATCGACGCGAGGGTCATCGGATCGTCCGGGACAGCCCAGCTTCAGCGCTCGGGCGCCCGCGCCGAGCTGATCCTGCGCCACTTTCCGCCCCCTCCCCCAGGACACGTCTACGAGGTGTGGCTGAAGCGCGCCGGACGCCCGCCGGCGCCAACAAGTGCGCTGTTCAGCGTCACCGCAGCGGGAGCTGGCGAAGTCGCAGTGCCCGGTGACCTGCACGGCGTTGGTGAGGTGTTGGTGACCCCCGAGCCCGATGGGGGCAGTCGGGCGCCCACTCACACGCCAGTGGTCGTCGCGCAGCTGAGCTGAGTAACCTCGAGCTGTTCCTCGAGCTCGGCGACCCCATCGATGCGCGTAGCGGTTACCGGCGCGACCGGCCTGATCGGCAGAGCGCTTGTGGGCGCTCTAATCGCCCGGGGCGACCCGGTCGTGGCGCTGACCCGGGATCCCCACCGCGCCCGCTCGGCACTCACCGGTGCCGACCTGCTCGGTTGGCCCAATCCTCAGCATGCCCCTCCCCCAGCCGCTGCGCTCGATGGGGCTGACGCGGTAGTCCATCTCCTCGGCGAACCGGTCGCGCAGCGGTGGACGGAGCGCGCGAAACGGGAGATCCGCGACTCGCGCGTGCTCACCACGCAGTCACTCGTGGCCGGACTCGACGCCCTGTCGGCGGACCGCCGTCCAGCGCTCCTGATCTCCCAGTCGGCAACGGGTTACTACGGACCGCACGGAGACGAGGCCCTCGACGAGCTGGCACCTCCCGGCGAGGACTTCCTGGCGGGCGTCACCCAGGAGTGGGAGCGCGAAGCTTCGGCCGCACCACTCTCCCGCGTGGTCAGGACACGGACGGGGGTGGTGATCGCTTCCGCGGGAGGCGCTCTGGCCAAGATGCTCCCTCCGTTCCGGCTCGGCCTCGGCGGGCCCGTGGCCGGCGGAGACCAGTACGTTCCGTGGATCCATCTGGATGACGTCGTCGGGGCGCTGCTGCACTGCATCGACGATGCACGCGCGACGGGACCGGTCAACGTGACAGCTCCGAACCCGGTGAGTAACGCCGAGCTCTCGCGCGCGCTGGGACGAATGCTCCACCGTCCGGCTGTGATGCCGGTTCCCGGCGCGGCGCTGCGGCTGCTCTACGGGGAGATGGCCTCGATCGTGACCACCGGTCAACGACCCCTGCCGCGGCGCCTGAACGAGCTTGGCTACAGCTTCAAGTTCACGGATGTCGAGCAGGCACTGCGCGACGTTTTGGACAAGCGGGCTTAGCGCCTACCGAAACCAGGCGAGCCCGTAGCCCAGCAGGGCGACGGCGATCCAAGCGAGCGTCGCGAGTCCGAGCGGGATTGCGCCGTCCAGGCGGGCGAGCGCCAGCGCTGCGATCGCGGCGAAGGCTGCCAGCGCGAACCCGCCGATCACCGCCCCTCGCGCATCCTCTCGCGCCTCGGCGCTGTCCTCCTGTTCCTCGATCAGCGTCAGGCTCGCCGCAAGGATCGCCGGGAAAGCCAGAAACAACCCGCCCGTCCGCGCGCCGAACGCAAGCGTCACCACGCCCGCCGCGATCGAGGTCAGGGCGCCGGCGATGAACCGGATGCCGAGCTCGCGTGCTCGCACCTGCCGCACGTTTTCAGGCTGAAATGACGGCCGCTCGGGAACCCGCTCGGTGATCGGTGCTTCTTTGAAGGTGGAGCTCACGCGCTCAACACCGGGACAGCGACCACCGCCGCGACGGCGAACCAGGCTGTGAGTGAGACCAGCGCGGCTCGAGAGGCCCGCAGCCGCTTCAGTAGCGAGACGGCGAGGGCCGCGTAGGCGATCATTCCCGCCGCTCCTGCGAGCATGCCGACGGCGCTCTGGTGAGCCTCGTGAGCCCCCGTGTCGAGCAGCGCGATCGTGAGACCGGCGATCGCGACCGCGGGCGCAGCGCTGAACAGGCCGGCAAATCGCTTTGGCGACAGACCCTGTGACAGCAGCGCGAATGCAGTCACGAGCGTCCCGCCAGCGAGGCCTTTGACGGCGAGTATCAGGACGTCGTGGGCGATCCGGTGCCTCCAGCCATACCTCGGGCTACTACCCGCGTGGCCCGGGCGCTAGCCGGCGCCGAAGCGGCGCGCCTTCACAAAACCTTGCGCCTCGGCCGCATTCGCCTCTCGTGGGACCCGCCGCTCGAGCATGATCACGAGGCCAACGATCGCGGTCGTGACCGCCAGGGCCGCCACGGCTGAGACGGTAGTGGCAACCGGGACCGCCAGCAGGACCGCGAGCGCTCCGAGCGGCCGTCGCCATCTGGGGCGTAGACCAAGGATCGAGCGAAACCATCCATCGCCCGCAAGGAACAACGCAGCGCCACCGCTGAGCGTGAACGCGCGCCCGGCGTCGAGCGAAGCCGAAGGTTGCGACACCGCTACTCGCAGTCCCACCGCCACGAACACCACTCCGAGCAGCATCACGTAATGGGCATAACCGAATCCGACGAAAGCCTTACGGACGCGGTCGGGACCGGTCGCGCTCCTGAACGCCCTCTCGACCAGCTCGGTTCCCTCTCCGAAGTATGTCCACCACAGCTCGGCGGAAAGCAGCAATGCAAGCACTACGACGACGACCAGTCGAAGGTTGATCGTCAAGCCCCGGGCTCCGATGCCGGCGGCGACGATCGACTCACCGATGGCGATCAGCACGAGCAGGCCGTGACGCTCGACGAAGTGGGCGGGGCCGATTTGAAAGCCGCCGCCGGCATGGGTGCCAAACCACAGGTACAGGAACACGGCGCTCCAAACAATCGCCTGAACCTCGCCTCCGAGCGCCCCAGCGACAAGGACCGCGACCGCGGTCAGGAGGTTCCCGGGCGCCAAGGCACGCATCGCAGCCGAGGAGCTCTCGGCGGCCTGGCTGACGTAGAGAAACGCGTGGATCACGTTGATCACCAGATACGCCAGCCCGAACGTCAGTCCCGCGCCCGCGAACGCATCCGGGATCGAGATGGCCAGCACGAGATAGCCCGCCATCGCGCCCAGCAACATCGCTTGGCGACTGGAGCCTTCAGCCGGGACCGCGTTCGTCAGCCATGCATAACCGTCGTACATCCAGAAGATCAGCCCCAGCATCACGATCACGTGCCAGATCGCGCCCCATGTCAAGCGCGTCGCTAGCAGCGACGTGAGCTGTGTGATCGTGAACACGAACACCAGGTCGAAGAACAGCTCGAGCGGAGTAACCCGGGCGACCGGATCCGCGTCGTCTTCGTTCCGGCTCACGGGTTCATCGGATGCGCTCATGTTCGTGCCCGACCCTATCTGCCCGCATCACAGGTTGGCCGCTGCGTGCCGAGGGCGTAGCGGTTGACCGCGGCCTGCCCGGGGCGTAGCGTCGCGCCTGGTGAAGCCTCTCGCGCTACGGGCAATCGCGGACAGGAGGAATCGGGCGCTCCTGGCAATTGCGGCCGCGGGGATTCTCGCCGTATCGCCCGCGGCAACGAACGCCGTGGCCTCTGGCAGCCCCCCTCGCGCACCGGTCCCCGGGCTGGGACATGCCGGGCGTTGGGTGACCGATGCCGGCGGCCGCGTCGTGATCGTCCATGGGATCAACTTGGTCTACAAGCGTCCGCCGTACGATCCCGCCGCGACCGGGTTCGGCGATGACGATGCCCGGTTTCTTTCGCGCATCGGCTTCAACGCGGTACGCGTCGGCGTCATCTGGAAGGCGCTCGAACCGGCGCCGGGGGTGTTCGATGATGCGTATCTCGCCCGGATCGCCAGGACGGTCGGGACGCTCGCGCGCCACGGGATCCTGTCGCTTCTCGACTTCCATCAGGATCTCCTGAACGAGCGCTTCCAGGGCGAGGGGTTTCCCGACTGGGCGATCCAGGACGGCGGCCTCCCTAACCCCAGATTGGGCTTCCCGATCAACTACGAGGGCAATCCAGCGCTCCAGCACGCATTTGACGCGTTCTGGGCCAACGCGCCGGGTCCCGGCGCGATCGGGCTCGAGGATCGCTACGCCGTTGCCTGGCGCCACGTTGCCGCGCGGTTCGCGGGCGACCCGAGCGTGCTTGGCTACGAGCTGCTAAACGAGCCGTTTCCCGGCACGCCGTTTGCCACGTGCGTCGCGGCCGCAGGCTGCCCGGCGTTCGACAACAAGCTCACCGCGTTTGACCGCAGAGTCGCCAAGGCGATCCGGACGGTCGACCGGCGCCACCTGATCTTCTCCGAGCCCAATGTCCTGTTCGACTTCGGCGCGGTGACGGACGTTGGCCAGCTCCGCGTGGGCCCGGCCGGCTTCGCCTTCCACGACTACTGCTTTCAGATCTCACCGACCGGGTGCGCCAGCGAGCCCCGCGCGTTCGCGAACGCGCTCGGGCACGTCAAGCTGACGCACGAGGCGCTGCTCCTGACCGAGTTCGGGTCCAACCCATTTGCCCGCGATCTCGCGGGGATGGTGAAGCGCGCCGACCTCGACATGGTTCCGTGGCTCGAGTGGTCCTACTGCCCGTGCGGCGACCCGACCGGGGCGACCCCCGACCCGCTGTTGTTCGACCCGGCGAGGCCTCCGCGCGGAGCGAACCTCGGCTCGCTGGCCCTGAGCACTCTGGTCGAGCCCTACCCGGAGCTGATTGCTGGCACCCCGCGGTCGTGGAGCTTTAACCGCGCCGCCCACGACTTCCGCCTGCGCTACACGACCTCACGCGTCGACGGCAGAGGCTCGTTCGGCCCGGGGTCGGTCACCGTCGTGGCCATCCCGCGCCTCCTCTATGGCCACGGGTACGGCGTGAGCGTGCACGGCGGTGCAATCGTCTCGCCACGCGGCGGCCCGCTGCTGGAGGTCTCGCCTTGTCGTGGCGCGCGGACTGTGGCGGTGACGGTCCGACCGCGGGGCGCCAGCACCGCGTCCTGTGTCGCTTGAGGGCTCAGCTAGGCGGGACCGAGAGCATCGCGACGCTCCCTGGCGCGACCGTGACCAAATAGCGATTCTGGATCGGCTCGAGCGAGACGGTCGAGGGCGTGCCCGGCAGCACGCCGGTTGCCGTTGCCGCACCAAATCCCTGGCCGGCGATCGTGACGCCGTTGGTCGCGCGCAGGCGCGGTGCTACCAGGCGCTCGAGCGTCGCACTGGCGCCCGCGATGGGCGGCCGTACAGCGACAGTCACCGCCCGGGTCGGGGAATCGTTGATCAGGACGATCCGCACGGTGCCCTTGACGCCTCGTGTCGCCCAAACCCGCAAGGTGTCGCCATTGCTGCGGGGCGCGTAGGTACTCAATAGTCGTGAACCGGGAGGCGCGGCGCGGGTGAACATCAGCAGGCCGTAGTACATGGGCGTGACATGCGCCTGCCACGCTCCGTGCGGATGCGAGAACGCAAACGGCGCATACAGCGCGTTCGCGAACGTATGGATGTTGACTCCGTCGACCCCCACCTGCGCCATGTGAAACAGCGCGTCCAGCGACCAAAGCGCCGCAGCGAACGTGTTCGAGACCCCCCGAGCACCGCCGCACGAAACGCTGTTCAGTTCATCCGCACGGAACTGCAGGCCGTGAGCGTGCGCGACCGCGACTGCTGCCGACAGACTCTTGGCCGGCCCGATCGAGGCGTCCAGCGAAAGCAGGTTCGGGATGGTCGGGTAGGTGGGCGACCTGCGGTTCGTATGGCAGCGGTGGAGCGGGTAGCGATGGAAGGTCACGATCCGGACGCGCGGGTTGGCGGCGAGGTACTGATTCAGGCCGTCGAGCCACGGCGAGGCGCCCGAGGCCGGGCCGACCAGCGGCACCCCCCGCGGAAGCACCGATGCGATAGTGGAGTAGTCCCTGAGGAACGAGCGAAAGCCGTAGTCCCGCCGACGCCCGAACACGCTGACGCCACTGCTGTTCGTATACCAGCCGATCGTCCCGTAGACCTCCGGCTCGTTGCCGAGCTCGAATCCCGCGATCAAGCCGCGGCCGATGCCGCGAAGTAGTGCCCGTGCCTCTGCGCGGGCGATCGCCCTTCTGTCAGCCTCGAAGTTGATTCCGAGGATCAGCCGGGCTCCCATCGCTATCGCGCTCGCCCGGGTCACCGCAAGCCAGCGGGGGGTGATGGTGTAGTGGACCCCAGGGGGCTTTGACACGCCGCGGGTGGGCCACCACGTCCAGTCCGTGGTATCTCCCCCGAACCGGATCACCGGTGGCGCTCCGGCGGTCAGGCCGCGGACGAGCGCGATAAACGTCGGATTAAGGGCCGCCGCGTCAAATCCGGAGTACGCCTGCGACGCCCAGTATTCGATCGAGAAACCAATGAAGCCTGGGCGAACTTGACGGCTCGTCGGCGCCCCTATGACCTGGACGCGGACGGCGCTCCTCGGAATCCTCAGCGCAGCGTCCGAATCTGGCGTCGCAAACGGATCGCCGAGAACAACGGCAGCTGCCACCACCGCCAGACCAGCAAGAAGCACCGCCCGGACGACCCGGGCCTGCGGTGGTCCACCGGTCACCGCGCGTCGACCGCTCGCGATCGACCGTCTGCGACTGCTCCGCGGACCGGACGCGTCTGAGTGCCTACGAGTGCTCCTTGACCCACGCCAGGATTCCACTCGAGTGACTGATCACGGTGCCGTCGGGCAGCTTCAGCGTTGGCAACTTCGTCGTTCCCGTCGCCGCCTGTAGCTCGTCGCGTGAGCCCTTTCGCAAGAACGGGATCGGGTGCCCGTGAGCGGCGATCACCTTCTCATACTCGATTCCCGCCGCTTTCATCGCCCTCTGAACGCGAGCACACGGATGGGCCCGAGGACCTCCCTCGTCTCCGTGACAGACGTACAGCGTCGGTAGCTCGGCCATCTCTCAACCTCCGAGTCGAGTTTCGGCGGGGAGCCTACCGAGCGAAGTCGGTCGGGAGCGGCGAGTGCGGACCAAGCTGGTGCCGAGGCTGTACAGCGAGGACGGACGAGACCCAGGGCGAGGTCATGGTCAGGACGCTCGAGCTGTAGGCGACGACATGACGGTAGGAAACGGGCTCGATGAGGGGGTTGCTTCGGATCGCTGCGTCCTCCTTGGCCCCCTGGGGTTGCTGCGTGTGGATAGTGCGTCAATCGACGGAGTCAGCGACGTGGTTGGCGCACTATCCACACCAGGGGAGCATGGATTGACGCGCGATGCTTCGGACCCGGCGATTGACGCATTAACCACACACGAAACCGGCTGCTGGGGCATTTCGCCCCACAACCGAGCCACACCGCCGGCTGAGGGCGGAACAGGGCGGCTGCTGGGCCGCGACTGACGGTTACTTGACGCCTATGGCTGCAGACCGGTCACTTGACGCCTACGGCTGCGGAACGATCCGGATGTACGGCCGGGGGGACTCCCACTCGCCGAAGATCTCCTTGGCCTGCTCGTCCGAGACCGACCCGGCGATGACGACCTTGTCGCCCGGATGCCAGTTGACCGGCGTCGCAACCTTGTGCTTGGCGGTCAGTTGGAGCGAGTCGATCACGCGCAGCACCTCGTCGAAATTGCGTCCCGTGGTCATCGGATAGACCAGGACCAGCTTGACCTTCTTGTCGGGGCCGATCACGAACACGTTGCGGACCGTCTGGTTGTCGGCCGGGGTGCGGGACAGCGGGTCGCCGGCGGTATCGGCGGGAAGCATTCCGTACACCTTCGCGACATTGAAGTCCGCGTCGCTGATGATCGGGTAATTGGGTGCGTGGCCCTGCGTCTCCTCGATGTCGCGCGCCCACTCCTCGTGCCTGTCGAGGGGATCGACGGAGAGGCCGATGATCTTGACGTTGCGGCGATCGAACTCTGGCTTGATCCTCGCCATGTAGCCAAGCTCGGTCGTGCATATCGGAGTGAAGTCCTTCGGGTGCGAGAAGAGCACCGCCCACGAGTCGCCCATCCAGTCGTGGAATCGGATGTGGCCCTCGGTCGTCTCGGCCTCGAAGTCCGGAGCGGTGTCGCCAATGGTCAGAGCCATGCTGCCTCCTGGTTCAGTAATTCAGCGTAAGGCCGGGTGCGCCAGCCTCCGCAAGACTATTCATTATATCTCGATCAGCTTTAGGCATTTTCGAGGCTTGCGCCGTCTGGGAATGGCGAGAAACGCGTCCCATAGGTGCGTTTCTCGCCCCACCCGCGGAAGGCGCGGCAATCAGGTCAGCAGGCGGATGGCGAACTCGGCGCGGTGCTCCTCGCCGGGCGCGACGACCTGAAGGCCGTCGCCGCTGACGAGCGCGTTAGTAGGCGCGGTCATCGGCTCGAAGCAGATGTAGTCCTCCCCTCGGGGGGCGTACACCTGCGCGAACGCATAGCCGCTTCGGAATTCAGCCACGATCGTCGACCCGGCGCTGCGCACCTGGAAGTCCGCCGGCACCGATAAGGCATCGAAGCCGTCGTCGAGGCCTACCTCCCCCAGCCGGAAGCTCCGCCGCTGCACCGGCTCCCGCTCGCCCGTGGGGATCATTCGATCGTCGAGCAGCAGCCTCCGGAACGCACCGAGCTTGACTCGCCACGCCTGCCTGGAGGCGCCTGGGACGATCAGATACGGGTGATAGCCGAATGACACGGGCACCGGATTCTCGCCGGTCGGTCGGAGGGTAGTCTCTAGCGCGAGCTCCCCAGGGCCGACGGTCACCTCGAGCGACAGCTGGTGAGGGAACGGGAAGACCTCGAGCAGCTCGCCGCGGCTCCAGTCAAGGACTGCTGTAAGCCGGCCGGAGGCTCCTCCGGGCCTTACATCCCAGTGCAGGAGCCCGGGCAGCACGCCATGGATCGGCAGGCCCCCTGGGTCGACGGGGATCCGAGAGTCTCCGCGTTTCAGGGTGACGGTTCGTCCCGCCGCTCGGTAGCGGAACCCGGCAAGGCGGTTTGCCCATGGATGCAGGAGAGGGACTCCCATCGTCTTGCCGTGCTCGGCGTAGGCCCCGACCCCGGCGCCCGTATGCAGGAGCTCGACGCCCTGGTGGGTGAGCGAGCAGCACACCATGCCCGCGGCGGGAACGAACTCGGCCTCGGTGCTTCCATCCGACGAGGTGACGGTGACCGACTCGAATCCGTCCACGGATCCCACGGGGGACATTCTCCCTCAGTGGCCGCCAGGCGGCCTTGCGGGCTCCGGCTCGCTCACCGCGGTCCGCGGCTGCGGGCCCAAGCGATGGCTAGGCCATCGCCCCCGTCGGCCGTCCCGACGCGGTGTACTCATAGAAGCCGCGCCCGGTCTTTCTCCCGTGGTGGCCTGAAACGACCAGGCGCTTGAGCAGCGGCGGTGGTGCGTATTCGGGGCGCTTGAACTCCTCGTAAAGCGAATCGCACACGGCATACAGGACGTCGAGGCCGATCAGGTCGCACAGCGCAAGCGGCCCCATTGGATGCCCGCACCCGAGCCTCATCCCTTCGTCGATGTCCTCGCGCGAGGCAAACCCGTCCTCGTACATCCGCACCGCCGCCATCAGGTAGGGGACCAGCAACATGTTGACGATGAATCCCGAGCGGTCCTTGGTCCGGATCGAGCGCTTGCCGATCTCGGCAGCGAACTCCTCGGCTGCGGCGACAGTCTCCTCGGAGGTGTCAAGTCCCACCACGATCTCAACCAGCTTCATCGAGGGAACCGGCGAGAAGAAGTGGCAACCGACTACGCGCTCGGGCCGCCTGGTGGCCGCTGCGAGCTGCGCGATCGGGATTGAGGAGGTGTTCGAAGCCAGGAACCGAGCGTCCGGCAAGCGCTCGTCGAGATCGGCGAACAGCTGCGCCTTCACGTCGACGTCCTCGCTGACCGCCTCGATCACCGCGTCGGCGCCCAAGAGGTCGTCCGCGCGTGTGGTCGCGACGACGTGGTCGAGTACGGAGTCGGCCTCCTCGCGGGTCAGCTTTCCACGCCCCACCGCTCTGACGAGCGACTCGGTCATCAGCTCGCGTGAGCGGGCAAGCGGCTCCTCCCGGGGCTCATAAAGCAGCACGTGCTTACCGGACTGCGCGGCTGCTTCGGCGATGCCCGAGCCCATGAAG
The DNA here is from genome assembly GCA_030948665.1 of Actinomycetota bacterium. GTDB lineage: Bacteria > Actinomycetota > Thermoleophilia > Solirubrobacterales > Solirubrobacteraceae > Palsa-465. The sequence goes on from JALYZY010000080.1 coordinate 19,402, forward strand.
CCAGCGCCGACGACGCCGAGCACCGAGACGCTCATCTCACCTAACGGCGGTTGCGCTGACAGTCGTGCGCCCGATCGCGTCGAGCGACGCTCGCAGCGAATCGAAGATCCGCTCGATCTGCTCGGGCTCAATCACAAGCGCCGGGGAGATCTGTATCCCGGCCTGCCCGAGCGCTCGAGTGAGCACTCCTTGCTCGCGGCAGGCGAGCACCAGCTCAGTGGCGATGCCGTCGTCGGCGGCAACCGCATCTGCAGCAAGGTCGACCGCACACAGGAGCCCAGCAACCCGCACCTCGCCGACGAGCGGATGATCGAGGAGCCCGCGAGCCGCCCCCTCGAGCACCGGCTCGAGGCGCAGCACCCGCTCGGCCAGTCCCTCGGAGTCGATGATCTGAAGGTTCGCGAGAGCTGCCGCGCAGGCGCCGGCATGCCCGGAGTAGGTATAGCCGTGGCGGAACCAGCGCCCTTCTCCCTCCCAGAACGGATCCTTGACCCGCTGTGAGGCGATCACACCGCCGAGGGGCATGTAGCCGGAGGTGACTCCCTTGGCGAAAGTGATCAGATCGGGGGTGAACCCGTAGCGCTCGCAGCCAAAGCCGTATCCGAGCCGCCCGAAGCCGGAGATCACCTCGTCGGAGATCAGCAGGATCTCGTGGCGGCGGCACAGCTCGGCGACCCCGGTCCAGTAGCCATCCGGCGGTGGTACCACTCCTCCCGCGCCGATCACCGGCTCGCCGATGAACGCGCCGACGTTCTCGGGACCGACGCGCTGGAACTCCCGCTCGACCGCCGCGACCGAATCCTCGTGCACGTGTGCGACATCAGGGACCATGTCGCCGAACGTCTCGCGGTTCGCGGCGATCCCGGCCAGGCTCGTGCCGTAGGCGTGCATTCCGTGGTAGGCACGGGGCCGGCCGACGATCACGCGGCGGTGGGGTTGACCCATCGCACTCCAGTAGGAGCGCACCAGCTTCGCCGCGGTCTCGACGGCGTCCGATCCGCCTGAGGTCAGGAACACCGCCGCGTCGGGGAACGGCGCGCGATGGGCGATCACACCCGCTGCCTCGAGGGTGGTGTCGGTGGTGTACGGCCCGAAGGTCGAGTATGCGGGCAGCTTCGTCAGCTGCCGCGCAACGGCGTCGACGATGTCGCGGCGGCCGTATCCGACGTTGCAGAACCACAGCGCGGCCGTCGCATCGAGGTATGTCCTGCCCGAGCTGTCGGTCACCTCGCAGCCGCTTCCGGACACGACCACGAACTCGCTGCGCGAGACGCTCGCCATGTTCGCGAATGGGTGCCAGTAGGGCGTCCGAGGGCGACCATCGCGAGGATGCGATGACCCGCCGGCCAGGGGTTGGCCAGTGGATGAAGGCTGGTCACTCATGAGCTGATGCGGAGGCTACATCGATAGTGCGGCGGACGGCATTCAGACCATCCGCGTGCGGCTTATCCGGCCGAGCGCGGCGGGTGACCCGACTCGCGCCCGCGAGTCGAGCTCAACCTCTCCTCGGGCTCGCCCTCATCAGTCGGGTGCTCCTCGTCTTCGGGCTCATCCTCGTCCTCGCCTTCGTAATCCGCGTCTTCGACCGCGTCCTCGACCTCGTGTTCCTCTTCGTCGAGCTCGTCGGGATCCAGATCATCGTCGTCTGGCGCGACCCGATCGCGGATGTCGCCGAGGCGGTCGCTCATTGTGCCCATCAGCCGGCGACCCTTCACGGCAACGCGCCCGGCAGCCATCAGGCCCGCTCCAATCAGGATCGCCCGCTTGGCGGGCAGCCGATGGCGCTTCTTCTCCTCAGGCGAGGGGATCACATCCTCGAGCGCGGCCTCGACCGCGGCGAGGATCACCTTGCGCACATCGATACGCCTACGCATGGTCAGTGGCCGCCAGTCGATCGCCGAGAGCCCCGCGAGCCGCCCCTGGATGCCGCCGATCGCGCACGGCCGGAATTGGAGTGTCCGGCTGATTCCCTCCCTCGAGAACGACCGCCGGACCGCGAGGACCCGCCGCTGCGCGCGTTAGGTGACGAGCTGTTGCCTGCCGTCCCGCGTAGGTCGTCAACGTTCCCGAACTCTCGATCCTGGTCGTATCCGCGCGGATGATTCTCGACGACTTCACCGTCCTCGATCACCCCGCGCCAGGCGCCTGTCTCGTGCTCGAGCATCTCGATGAACGCCTTATAGCGATGCAGGTCGCCGCGCGCTGCGCGCTTGACGAACCTCATTCCGCGGGCGGCTTTCTCGAGCGGACCGTCTGGCTCGACGTCGAGCAACAAGTCGATCCTTGTCAGGCGCGGCCCGAGCTCGTGGAAGCTGACCAGTCCGGCATGGGTTATCCCGTCGGCCACGCGCCACTTGACCCGCTCGTTTGGTCGCTGCGTCTCGATGTTCGCGGTGAACTCCTTCTTCTTGCCCCAGATCTTGATCGTGAACGACACGGTCGTGTCGTCCTCCTGGGTGACCTGCTTCACCCTGTGCATGAACCGCGGCCAGAGGGCGTACTGCGTCCACTGGTTGTAAGCGATCTCGATCGGGACCGCAACCTCGATGCTCTGCTGAACCGGCATTCGCCGACCCTTGCCGACGCCGAGGATGTCATCGCTTGCCTGCTCCTCATCATCGTCCCCGAACGGCAGCGCGTTCTTCAGCGCGCCCATCAGGAGCCCGCCCGGGCCGCCGGACGGTGAGACGCTGCTCACCGCGTCCTTGACGAGCTGCGCGGGTGCGGCCTTCAGGGTGTGGCCGAGCTTCTCGCCGAGCCCCCCGGAAGCAAGGTCGTCTGCGGCCCTGCCGGGAGCCTTGACTGCGTCGGCCACCTTGTCGACTGAGCCGCCTCTCACGAGCTTGATGGCGCCCTTGACGGCCAGTGGGGCGAGCGCTACCGCGGCCGCGCCGGCCGCGATTCCTTTCGTCCCGGAGAGCCCGTCGCGCGAATTGCCGCCTTGGGTTGGCAGGCTCTCGCGCATGTCGCTCACCGCTGAGGAGAGCGCTCCCATGATCACATCCGAGACATCCTTAGCCATCGAGCAAAGCCTCCTCCGTCATCCCGTTTCGAACTGTGGGCTACCCAGGCCCACGAACTGAAAACCGCCGCACCCGAGCCCTCAGCTCGCCCCGTCACGCACCTGCGCGATCCACAGCGCGAAAGCCGCGAGTGACGTCGCGTCCGATAGTGCGCCGGGGAGCTCCGACAGCGGCAGCGTGCCGGCTGTCAGCTCCTCATCTGGGTCGGGAACGCCGCGCGAGGTGAACAGCTCACAGGCCTCGAATACCGCGACGTACTCAGTCGAATAGGCGGGAGCAGCCCAGAAGCTCCCGAGGCTATGCCACCGTGCGGCGCCCAGCGAGCACTCCTCGGCCAGCTCGCGCTTGGCGCACGCGAGCCCGTCTTCGCCCTCCTCCATACATCCGGCGGGGAGCTCCACGGTGGGCCCATTCGACCCGGGTCTGTGCTGCTCCACCACGACGATCGTGCCGTCCGCGACGGCGACGATCACGACCGAGCGCGGATGCTCAACGAGCACGGCTGGGCCGTCTCAGCTTGCGGCGGCCCGCTCGGCAGCCAGCCGGCCGAGCGCCATCAGGTGTCGCCGTGCCCCGCCAAGCATCGCGATGTCGAGCTGCGCACGCTTGTAGAGCCAGTGAACGTCCGCCTCCCAGGTGAAGCCGACACCGCCGTGCGCCTGGATCGCGCCGCCGGTGACGATCCTCCCCGCCTGGGCAGCCGACGCCGCTGCCAGCGCAGAGGCCTCGGGCAGCCGCTCCGGGTCCGCATCGGCCGCCCAGGCGGCGAAGTACGCGGCCGAACGAGCGCTCTCGGTGTAGAGGAGCATCTCGGCGCAACGGTGGGAGACCGCCTGGAACGACCCCACCGGCACCCCGAACTGCGTGCGTTCCTTCACGTACGCGACGGTCATCTCCAGCGCGCGCCGGCACACCCCGACGAGCTCGGCCGCAATCGCTGACCGCACGCGGTGGGCTGCTCCGTCGACCAGCGGCTCCCCCTCCCCGAGGACCGCCGCAAATCGCCGCGATGGGTCGATCGATCGCAGCGGCTCCGTCTCGGGAGCGGGAACCAGCTCCGCCCGGTCGCCGTCGATCACGATCGCCAGGACCGCGCTTTCCGCGTCCGCCGCCAGCTCGCGCGTGCCGATGCCTGCGAAGCCCTCGCCATTGGCAAGCGCCGGCAGCCACCGTGCCCGCTGCTCATCGCTGCCGCATGCCTGGATCACCGCCGCCGCGACCGCACTCGACGGCAGCGCGGTGGCCACGCACGCATATCCGAGCTCCTCGACCAACACCGCAAGCTCCACCGCTCCGAGCCCCTGGCCGCCATAGTCCTCGCCCACCGCGATGCCCGGCCAACCAAGCGCAACGATCTCGCGCCACAGCGAAGCGTCGTAGTCGCCGCGCTCAGCTATCTGATGGAGCACCGAGATGGGTGCTCGTGCCGCCAGCATCTCCCGGGCAACGAGTCCGATCTCCCTCTGCTCGTCGGTCAGCTCGAATCTCATTCAGCGAGCACGCGGCAACCCGAGCACACGCTCGGCGATGATGTTCTTGAGCACTTCCGTGGTCCCGCCCTCGATCGAGTTTCCGCGAGCGCGCAGCAGCTCGTAGGACCACTTGTCGTCTGCGCCCAGCGAACTGGGCCCCAGCAGGTCGACCGCAAGCTCCGTGAGCTCCTGGTTGGTCTGCGACCACATCCACTTGATGAGCGAGCCCTCGGGACCCGGCTGCCCGTAGCGCTCGATTGCGCTCAGGCCGCGATAAGCGGTCAGCCGCAGCAACTCGGTGCGCAGATGCAGCTCTCCGAGGCGCTCCGCGACGCCCGGATCGTCGAGCAGACCGGCCGCCGCCGCCTCGGACATCAGCCTGTCCAGGAACTGACGGAGCCTTACCTGCAGGAAGAAGGCAAGGCCGGCGCGCTCGTTCATCAGCGTGGTCAGCGCCACTTTCCAGCCGTTGCCGAGACCTCCGAGTAGGTTCTCCTCGGCAACCCGCGCCCCGTCGATGAACAGCTCGTTGAACTCGGACTCTCCGGTGATCTGCCGGAGCGGACGGACCTCCACGGCCTCCTGCTCCATGTCGAGCAGGAAATAGCTGAGCCCTTTGTGCTTCGGCGCGTCGGCGTCGGTCCGCGCGAGCAGCATGCACCACTTCGAGTACTGCGCGCCGCTGGTCCACACCTTCTGCCCGGATACCAGCCAGCCATCGCCGTCCCGGACCGCGCGGGTCTTCAGGCTGGCGAGATCCGACCCCGCGTCCGGCTCGGAGAACCCCTGGCACCAGATCTCCTCGGCGGTCAGGATCGGCGTCAGGAAGCGATCCTTCTGCTCGGCTGTACCCCAGGTCATGATCGTCGGCCCCGCAAGCAATAGCCCGAGCACATTCGCCGGGAGCGGCGATCGGGACCGCGCGAGCTCTTCGAAGAAGATCGCCGACTCGGTGATCGTCGCTCCCCGGCCGCCGTACTCGGGCGGCCAGTGGACCGCCGCCCAACCCCCGTCGGCAAGCGCGCGCTGAAACCGACGCCGCCAGACGTAGTGTGCGTCCTCACCCCCTCGGGGCTCCGGCCCTGGATCGTGACTTGACAGCCACACGCGGAGCTCATCGCGGAACGCGAGCTCTCGCTCGCTGAACGTCAGGTCCACTAGTCCGCAAGCCTCAGGCGCACCGGACGATTCTATGCGCGAGCTGCGATCCTGCCGCTCGACACGATGCGTCAGCTGACCGCGCTCGACCAGCAGTTCCTGGCCCTCGAGGACTCCCGCCACCACGGCCACGTGGGCGGCCTCGCGATCCTCGATCCATCGACCGCGCCCGGCGGGGAGTTGACGGTCCTCGACATACAGCGGCTGATCGCGGAGCGCCTTCCGCTGGTGCCGCCGTTTCGCTGGCGCCTGGCGGAGGTTCCGTTCGACCTCGACTACGGCCCCGACATCTGGATGCTGGTGGAGTGGCTCGGTGAGGCACTCGAGGAGCTGCGCGTCGACACGCGCGAGGCGGAGCGGGAGAACGTCGCGAGAGCGCGGGAATATGCCTGAGCTGTTCTGTGACGTCGGACGGGGCATCACGCTCTGCTACGAGACGTTCGGGGCGGAGGGCGACCCGCCGGTCGTCCTGATCATGGGGCTGGGAACGCAGATGATCGCCTGGCCCGACGAGTTCTGCGAGCAACTTGTGGACGAGGGCTTTCAGGTCATTCGCTTCGACAACCGCGACTGTGGTCGATCGACGCACGTGAGCGGCCGGCCGCCTACGCTCAAGCAGTTGCTGCGACGCAGAATCGAGCCTGTCCACTACACGCTGAGCGACATGGCGCAGGACACCGCCGGTTTGCTGGCCGAGCTGGATCTCGCGCCGGCGCATGTCGTCGGCGCCTCGATGGGCGGCATGATCGCCCAGACGCTCTCAGCCGAGCATCCAGAGCTGGTGCGATCGCTCGTCTCGATCATGTCCAGCACCGGGGCCCGCCGGTCCGGACAGCCCGCCGTCAGCGTCTACCGTCTCCTGATCGCGAAGCCGCCACGCGATCGAGATGCGTTCATCGACTACCTGATCCGGGTCTCGGCGACGATCGGCTCGAACGGCTTCCCGCGCGATCCCGACCGGACCCGCGACCTTGCCGGCAGGAGCTTCGACCGCGGTGCCGACGCGGCCGGCACAGCACGCCAGCTCGGCGCGATCCTGGCCTCGGGGGACCGCACGAGCCAGCTGCGATCGATCAGCGCAGCAACGCTCGTAATCCACGGATCAAGAGACCCGATGGTGAATCGCTCGGGCGGGGTGGCAACCGCAAAGGCCATTCCGGGGGCGCGCCTCGAGATTGTGGAGGGAATGGGCCACGACCTTCCGCAGGGTGCCTGGCCGCCGCTGGTCGAGGCCATAAGCGGGCACGCACGGGCCGCCGACGCCGCGCGCGGCCTCCAGCCGCGTCATGCCGACTCTCGCGACGAGTGACGGCCCGGGGGCACGTGCGGTTCGTCATCGTTGGCGGCGGGATTCTCGGGCTCGCAAGCGCGGAGCGCCTGATCAGGGCCGTCCCGGGCGCCGAGGTGACGGTGCTCGAGAAGGAACACGCAGTCGGCCTGCATCAGAGCTCGCACAACAGCGGCGTCGTGCACGCGGGGCTCTACTACGCGCCCGGGTCGCTCAAGGCACGGCTGTGCCGCCGCGGAAGCTCTGTGCTTCGCGCCTACTGCGAGACACGGGGAATCGCCTGGGAGGCCTGCGGCAAGGTTGTGGTTGCGACGAGGCCAGACGAGCTCGGCCCGCTCGAGCGGCTGGCCGAGCGCGCAAGTGCCAACGGCGTCCCTGGGCTTCGCTGGCTGGATCGCGCTCAGCTGACTGAGGTCGAGCACAACGTCACAGGGCTCGCCGGCCTGCACTCACCGGAGACTGCAATCGTCGACTTCGGAGCGGTCACCGCGGCGCTGGCAGCCGACGTCCGAGCTGACGGCGGCGAGGTTCGTACCAGCGCGGTGGTACGCCGAGTGCTGCAGTCAGGACGACACCCGGCGGTCGAGCTGAGCGGAGGCGAGCTAGTTCGAGGAGACCGAGTGATCGTCTGCGCGGGCCTTCAGTCCGACCGCCTGGCGACGAGCTCCGGCGAGCCGGCGAGCCCACGGATCGTGCCGTTTCGGGGCGAGTACTGGGAGCTCCGACCAGAACGGGCGCATCTCGTGCGCGGCCTGATCTACCCGGTGCCGGATGCGGCGCTGCCGTTCCTTGGCGTGCACCTGACCCGGAGGCCGGGTGGGGGCGTGTGGCTGGGGCCGAACGCGGTGCTTTCGCTGGCGCGGGAGGGGTACGGCCGCCTCAGCTTCGGAGCGCATGACACCTTCCAGACCCTCACGTGGGTCGGAACTTGGCGCATGATGCGCCGATACTGGCGCACGGGCGCCGGTGAGCTGTACCGGTCGCTGAGCCGGCACGCATTCATCTCCGAGATCCAGCGCTACGTCCCGGCGATCACCCCGGACGATGTCGTTCGCGCGCCGGCGGGGATCCGCGCCCAGGCGGTCGATCGCGACGGGACGCTGGTCGACGACTTCCGGCTGAGCGTGAGAAACGGCGTCGTCTGGGTTCGCAACGCCCCCTCGCCTGGGGCCACTTCGGCCCTGGCGATCGCCGAGGAGCTTGTCGAGCTCGCCCTGCGCTAAGGGCCGCTCGGGCGGCGGCGCTTGCCCTTTTCCTGGCGCGGGAACTGTCCCTGGGTTACCGGGACCGGCGTACCCCCGGCGCACGCAGGGGCCATCGTGGGGGTTTTCTTCAGTCCCGGACGTCCATAGCGTGGCGGCGCGGCAAAGTTGAACGCCCTCGTCAAGTCGCCGGTGTGCTTGCGGCGCCAGCGGCTCAGGTTCGGAACCTTGGCGCCAAAACGCGTCTCGAGGAACCGCAGCGTCGAGGTGTGGTCGAAGGTGTCAGAGCACACCAGTCCGCCACGGGAGAACGGCGACACTACGAGCATCGGCACGCGGAAGCCCAGCCCGATCGGCCCGCGGATCCCCTGAGCCGCAGTTGGCAGCGTGGCGACCGTCAGGTACTCGCCGGCGGTCCCGGGGGGCGCCGCTGGCGGGGCCACGTGATCGAAGAACCCGCCGTTCTCGTCCCAGGTGATGAACAGCGCCGTCTTTCGCCATGTCTTCGGGTGCGAGGCGAGCGCCTCGACAATCTGCCGCGCGACGATCTCGCCGCGCAGCGGCGTCGAGAACCCGGGGTGCTCGCTGTCGACCACACCGGCTACGAGCCAGGAGACCTGCGGGAGCTTGCCAGCGCCGAGGTCGGCCAGGAAGTCGTCCGGGAACGTCGGCGACAACCCCCTACGGGCAAGCTTGGAGCCGGGCGAGTAGGCCTTGAAGTAGCTCAGCACACTGTCGAGGCTCCCGCCCTGCTGGCTCGTGTAGACCTTCCAGCTGACCCCGCGGGCGTTGAGGCTCTCGGGCATCGTCGGCCACGTGAACTTGCCCGTCTCGCTGCCCCGGGTGGCCACCAGCGTCTCCACCAGCGGGCCACCGTGCGTCCCGGCGGGGTCGATCGAGGCGCTCATCGACATCAGCCGGTTCGGATCGGTAGGACCCATCACCGAGCAGTAGTAGCCGTCGCAGATCGTGAAGGCGTCCGCAAGCGAGTAGTAGAACGGCAGATCGGAGCGCTTGTAGTACCCCATCGTCTCGGGCGCGACCGCCGGCCCATCCACAGAAGCCGGGGCGCGGGAGGTGATGAAGCCGTCCATCCGTCCCCGATCCCACGAGCCATGCTGAGGCCCCCAGCCGTGATCGATGTCCGGCAGGCATCCGGTCCGAAGCTGGAACGGGTGAATGTTCTGGCCGGCTCCGTTGGGCTGGAAGAACGCCTTGTGACCGTGCTTGTCCGCAAATCCGCGCACCCCGGAGAGGGTCCCGAAATAGTGGTCGAACGAGCGGTTCTCCTGGATGAGGATCACGACATGGTCGATGTCCTTCAGGGAGCCGGTCTTCGGCGCTGCCGCTGCGGCCGCGTCGAGGAGGCCCCCCAGACTAGACGCGCCAAGGCCCGCAACCCCGAGGTCGCGAAGCGCTCGCCGGCGCGTGATCGCCCTGCTCGAGCCTTGATCCTCTGACATGAGCACCCTCTTTCCTCTCTGCCGGACCGGCTGCGGCCCGAGCCTATCCGATCGTGGCGGTGCCGCGCCGGGTGGCGGACTGCTTGTAGGCTCCCGCCCCGATGAGGTGGAGAGGTGCCACGTCGGTGCTTGCCGTGCTGGTAGTCCTGCTCGCGGCCGGCGCGGGTGCGGTCGCGGCTCACCCCGGCGCCGCTGGGCCCCAGTCGAAACCGGCCGGCTGTGCACGTTTCGGCCGTCCCGCGGTCGCGTCGGACCCGCGTCGCCATGCGCTGCGCGTGATCGCGATCCAGTTCCTCCAGCAGCCGGGAAGCTTGGTCACCGCAGCGACATACACGCGCGAGATCGACTGCGCAATGCGCACCGAGGTCGCTCCCTATCTCGCGCGCGGTCGGACAAATCTCGTGGTGTTCGACGAGGACGTCGGACTCGAGGTGCTGGCCGCCGGACCGCGAGGCGCGACAGCGCGGAGGCTTCTCCGTCACGGGGTCCCGAGCTGTGCCGGAAAGGGATTCCCCTGCCAGACGATCGCGGCACTGACGGCGCTCACCTCGGCCTACGCCCGGTCGCTTCGCTACCTCGAGCGTCGGTTCCCGCAGTTGAGCTCGCAGAGCGACGCCGCCTTCATCGCCGGCACCGACCAGTACGCGCGCGTGTTCATGACGACGATGGCTGACGAGGCGCTGCGGTATGGCGTGTACGTGGTGGCCTCGAACACGCAGGCGCCGTTCCGGCTCACGCGCAATCCGACGGCCGTGGCCGCGCTCGCGAGCGTCCCGAAAGTCAAGGCCGTCTACGAGCCGACCGTTGCCGCGGCCTACGACCAGACCTTCCTGTGGGGCCCGCGCGTGGTCCACCGGGGTGCCCCCGCCCCGCTCGCGAACCTGATCGCGGCCAACCGCAAGGTGCCGCTGACCGGCTTCGAGCAGGCGCTTGGATTCGCGGAAGGGCCGAGCACCGGGTCGGCAGCGGTCGCCAACCTGCGCCCTGTGCCGATCCCCGGTACCGGCGTCCGGCTCGGCTTCGCCACCAGCCTGCCGGCATTCACGTATGGGCCGGCAAGCCCAGGACACCAGTGCGATGACGTGAAGCAGACCTACATGCGCTGTCTGGACAAGCTGGGCGCGAACGTGGTGATCCAGGCCGACGCCAACAACGGCGCTTGGACTGGGCCGGACGGCAGTGACCCCGCGGAGCATTGGCAGCCCCTGTCGTGGATGGGCTCCGCCTACCGTGCGGTCAGCGATCCGACCGTACATTTCGCCTACGCGGTCAACCCATTCATGGTCGGCAACCTCGCCGACATCCCCTTCGACGGACAGAGCGCGATCCTCGAGCGCGGTCGTCGCGGCAGCGGCTGCCACTACGTCGGCAACGCCGTCGCCGTGCCCGGACAGGACCTGAGCAAGTTCCGGCGCTACGCGGGCCCCAAGCCCGAGTTTCTGGCGCTTGCGCCGTGGGCGGTCCCAGACGCCGGGCGTCGTCGCCTGCGCGCCGTCGGCACCCTATTGGCCGCAGGCGATGCCTCGCGCTACCGCTACGTCCAGACGGCCGTGATCGCCGACCTCCCCTTCCCGGTGGATCGCCTCCGAACCGGCTGCCAGCGGGCCGGGCGATGACCGCGATCTCGCGCCGCGAGGCGCTGCTGGGCGCTGGTGCCGCCACCGCCGCCGCCGTGGCGCAGGCCAGTCCTGCTGCGGGGCGCCGCCAGACGCCGATACGCACGACCGAAGTGGTGGTCGTGGGGGCCGGCCTGGCCGGATTGACGGCGGCCACCGACCTGCACCGCGCCGGGCATTCGGTGGTCGTGCTCGAGGCCCGCGACCGGGTGGGTGGCCGCACGCTGAACCACTCGCTGGGCGAAGGCCACGTGGTCGAAGTCGGCGGCCAGTGGGTCGGCCCCGGACAGGACAGGATCCACGCCCGGGCCAAGGGGGTCGGGGTCAAGACCTTCAAGACCTATGTCAAGGGCTCGCAGCTGTTGGAGTACCAGGGGGCCGTGACTCGCTTTCGCGGGCTGATTCCGCCGCTGCCCAGCGCCGACGCCGACGACTTCAACAACCTGCTGTCCAAGATTGTCAGCCTGACCGCGACGGTCCCGCTCGGTCGTCCCTGGACCGCCCCCGGCGCCGCCGAGCTCGACGCCCAGACGGCCGAAACCTTCAAGCTCGCCAACTCCAGCACACCCGGCGCGCGCTTCCTGCTCGACCTCGTCGTTCGGGCGGTGTTCGCAGCCGAGCCGCGTGACCTCTCGTTGCTGCACATGCTGTTCTACCTGCGCTCGGGGTCTGGGATCATCAACCTGACGAGCACGGCCGGAGGCGCTCAGGATTCGCGCTTTGTCGGCGGCTCGCAGCTCGTCTCGATCCGCATGGCGGCCCGGCTGGGCAAGCGTGTGGTCCTCAACGCACCGGTGCTCCGGATCGCCCAGTCGCGCGGCGGGGTGATCGTCACCACCGAGGCCGGCAGCTGGCGCGCCAAGCGGGTGATCGTCGCCCTCGCCCCCGCCCTCGCCGGACGCATCGCCTACGAGCCTTCACTTCCCGCCCTGCGTGATCAGCTCACCCAACGCGTTCCGCATGGCTCGGTCATCAAGGTAGAGGCCGTGTACCCCGAGCCTTTCTGGCGCGCGCAGGGGCTGAGCGGCTCGGCCTACAGCGACCGCTCCCCGATCCAGTTCACCTACGACAACTCCCCGCCCGGCGGACACCCCGGGGTGTTGCTGGGCTTCGTCGCCGGCAGCCAAGCGCGACGGCTGGGCACGATCAGCGCGCCGGCGCGGCGACGCGCCGTCTTGTCCTCGTTGGTGAGCTTGTTCGGCGCTCGCGCCGGGCGCCCCCGCATGGTGATCGAGCACAACTGGTCAGCCGAGGAGTACACGCGAGGCTGCTACGCCGGATTCCTCCCGCCCGGCGTGTGGAGCGACTACGGCCGCGCGCTGCGCGCCCCAGTCGGGCGCATCCACTGGGCGGGCACCGAGACCGCTGAGGTGTTCAACGGCTACATGGACGGCGCCGTGCGCTCGGGTGAGCGCGCAGCGGCTGAGGTCTTCTCCGCCCTCTGAAAGCACGATCCGGCTCGCGAGCCAGGTCAGCAGAGCACTGGCGGCGCTAGCGCCCGGGCAGGTGATAAATGGCGATGGTGCTCGAGGCGGCTGAGCTGTGGTAACTGCCGGTGGGCAGGATGATCCGCCCGCCGGTCACGATCGGGCTGTTCCAGTGTCCGCTGGGCACCGGCAGAGAGCGGATCTGGATCCCGCTGAGAGGATTGCGGATCAGGAGGGCGCCGCCCTGCTCGTTGTAGACGTAGAGCAGACCACCGGCCAGGACCGGGCTGGTCCCACCGCTGGCGTTCTGCCAAGCGACCCGGAGCTGCGGGTGTGCCCCGCCCACGAGTCGGTAGGCGGCCGTGCCTGACTCCGTGGTCACGAACACGTAGATGCGCCCGCGGCTGCTCCAGACCGCTGGAGCGGTGAATACCGGGGTACCGCCAGGTGCCGAGACCTGTCCTAGCTCGCCACCCACGCGGCCGCTCGCCGGCCCCTGCGCCCCGTCCAGGCGGTCCAGATCCAGCAGCGCCAGCTTGCCGTCCTTGCCCCCCTGGACGGCGAGACCAAAGCCGTGGTAGCGGGGCAGCGCAGTCGGCGACGTGCTACCGACGTCGGCATCAGCGCTCGTGAGCTCGCTGCCATCGGCCGGGGTCCAGTTGTGCAG
>JALYZY010000082.1 GCA_030948665.1 Actinomycetota bacterium
GAGCGTGACTGGCGGACCTTCGCTCAGTGGTGCGCCGCACGAGGCCTCCTCGCGATCCCTGCCGCGCCGGCCACCGTCGCGGCGTTTCTCGCTGCCGAGGCCGACCGCGGCTTCCGGCCGGTCACGATCGGCCGCCACGCGGCCGCGATCGCCGCTGCGCACCGGGCGCAGGATCACCCGAACCCGTGCGACTCCGGTGCCGTGGCCGCGGTGATGTCGGGGATCCGCCGCCAGCACGGCACCCGCCCGCTGCGCAGAGCCGCCCCGCTCGAGCTCGACCCGCTCGCGCGGCTGCTCGAGCCGATCGACGCCTCGACCGGCCGGCGCGACCGAGCGCTGCTGCTGCTCGGATTCGCCGCGGCGCAGCGACGCTCAGAGCTAGTCGCGCTCGACGCCGAGGACCTCGAGTTCGACACGGCCCGAGGAGTGAAGATCGTGATCCGCGGGTCCAAGACCGGCCAGGAGCGCGCGGGAGCCACCGTGGCAGTGCCGTACGCGCGCACGACGCGAGACAGATGCGCTGTCCGGGCACTCCAAGCATGGCTGCACGCGGCCGCAATCCACCGTGGCCGGGTGTTCCGGCAAATGCGCCGCGGCGCCAGAAGCAGTCACGTGTGAGGCGGCAGGATCGTAGCTCAATGCGGAAGCGGGCCGAGTGTCAGATCAGACGCCTGGCTGTCGTCCTGGGCGCGGCGACGACGACGTCGTCCAACGCTTCGCATTCTTCTGGCGCAGCGGAAGAGTGCGGTAAGCGAACGGAGGGTTCCAATCCGGATGGGTTGCGAGCGTTGGACGGGGACTGGACACTGCTGGTGTCGTCGTTGAGCACAAGCCTCGACGGGTCGGCTTCGCGTCAAGGAAGGTCTGAGGTGATGACGACTTTGAGCTGGTCGGAGGCTGGGTTGGTACGAGCAGTGGACGGCTCGTGCGGGGAATCTGCTCGCTGGGTGCGATCGTGTCTGTCGCGTTGATGTCGAGGACTGGCGAGTCCGCTCCGGAGCCGTGTGTTTGCTGCTGATCGCGCAGGTTGGCTGGCGCCGGGGGCCGCCCCGGTGGCGACCCGATAGGGGTCGATGGTTGCTCAGGCGCGGTTAGCGCGCGCCCCCACGACCGCGGCGGCGTGCGCGGAGGCGCGGCCATCTGAACTTCCGTCGCCGTGTCCGAGGCCGGCGCCGACCTGCGCTCCGAGTTGCGAGTCGACGTTGGTCCAGTAGGCGACCACACGCAGCTGCGTCTCGGCGCTGACTCGGTTGCTCGCGTGGGCGACGATGTTGGCCACGAGGTGCTCACGGTCGGTGTCGCTCATGATCTGGCGATACAGGGTGCGCGCCTGGCCGAAGTCGTCGTCCTCGGCGTGCTTCTTATACGCGTAGCGTCCGAGCTCTCCGGCCTGCACTGACCAGCCGAGATCGGCGCCGCGCTCCGGATCTGCCTGGGGGCCTCCGTGGCTGTTGGGGGCGTAGACAGCTTGCGCCCCGGCGTGGTGGTAGGTCATCGCGGCATCTTTGTTGTAGGAGTGCACGTCGACCTTGGGAGAGTTGATCGGGAGCTGCTCGTAGTTGGCGCCGATCCGGTGCAGGTGGGTGTCGTGGTAGGAGAAGATCCTGCCCATCAGCATCTTGTCGGGGCTCAAACCGGTGCCCGGCACGAGGTTGGCGGGGGAGAATCCCGCCTGTTCGACCTCGGCGAAGAAGTTCGCCGGGTTGCGGTCGAGCACGAGCCGTCCGACCTGGATTGGCGGGTAGTCGGAATGCGGCCAGACCTTGGTCAGATCGAATGGGTTGAAGCGGTAGTCCGCCGCCTGCTCGAACGGCATGATCTGCATCTCCAGCTGCCATTCCGGAGCCTCACCGCTGGCGATCGCCTCCCCCAGGTCGCGGCGGTGAAAGTCGCCGTCCTCGGCGGCCATCGCTGCGGCCTGTTCGTCGCTGAAGTTCTCCACTCCTTGGACCGTCTTGAGGTGATACTTGACCCAGCAGCGCTCGCCGCCGGCGTTGACCCACGAGAACGTGTGGCTGCTGTACCCGTTCATGTGACGCCAGGTACGCGGAATCCCGCGGTCGGACATGAGGATGATCACCTGGTGAGCGGTCTCGGGCGAGAGGGTCCAGAAGTCCCACATCATGTCGTTGGAGCGCAGGCCGGTGTCCGGCAGGCGCTTCTGGGAATGAATGAAGTCCTGAAACTTCGTCGAGTCGCGGACGAAGAAGACGGGGGTGTTGTTGCCGACCAGATCGAAGTTGCCCTCGTCGGTGTAGAACTTCAGCGCGAAGCCGCGAGGGTCGCGCACCGTGTCGGGAAAGCCGAGTTCGCCGGCGACCTGGGAGAAGCGTGCGAATACCGGCGTGCGCTTTCCGACCTGGGCGAGAAAGCTTGCGCGGGTGTATTGGGTGACGTCGTCGGTGACCTCGAAGAAGCCATGCGCACCGCCGCCCTTCGCATGTACGACACGCTCGGGCACCCGCTCGCGGTTGAAGTGCTGGATCTTCTGCACGACGTAGTGATCGTGCAACGCGATCGGGCCGGCCGGACCGACGGTCAGCGAGTACTCATCGCTTGGGGCCGGGATCCCGGAGTCCGTGGTCGTCGTCGGAGGCTTGGTGTCGTCGTTGCTCGCGGGCGGGTTGACATCAGTCATGGCTTGCTCTCGCTTCCTCGTGGGGTGAATGGCCGCTGGCAGCCTTCCGGGCGACCGCACGGCAGGCGGCGCAAAGGCCCCAGTAGATGATTTCTGCCTCGTCGACCCCCCAGCCAGCGGCGACGGGCGGCTCCAAACACGGGGCATGTCCGACCGCGCAGTCGACGTCCAACACGGTGCGACAAGCGCGGCAGATCAAGTGATGATGGTTGTCGCCGACCCGCGACTCAAAACGCACCGGACTACCGGCCGGCTCGATCCGGCGCACCAGACCAGCCCCGGTCAGCGCGAACAGGACGTCATAGACGGCCTGGGTCGACACCGCCCCGAGCCGGTCGCGGGCACGAACTGCGATCTGCTCGACCGCGAGATGACCGCCGTCGCGAACGATGCCAAGCACCGCTAGACGCGGCGCCGTGACCCGTAGGCCGGCCGCCCGCAGGTCCCTGAGATCTACGCTCTCAGGAAGACTGGAAGGGGCCACCCGGCCAGCCTACAGTTTAAGTTGAGCGAATCAACTAAACGAATGGATTCGGAGACGGCCCCTTGCTTAGGGACCAAAGACAAAGCCCAGACACCCGACTCAATACACGGCCGGCGTCGCGCCATCATCGCGAGCGCGGCTCGTCGTGGGGTCTCGCGCGAAGACACAGCTGGCCACAGCTGGCGAGCTGGCCAAGCTCGACGTCGCGCGGCGCGCCGCCGGCGACATCGGTCGAGGCCGAACCACATGGCACCACCAGCTGACCGACTTCTAGAGAGTAATCTCGCCCAATCAGGATTCAGCTGCGCACCTTGGGGAAAACGACGGCGACTGAACGCGAGCTCCGCCGGGGGGACGCCTGCTGTCGCGGGTCATCGGCTTGCCGCACCGAAGGAGAACCAGATGGCTGACAAAGCGATGGATGTGTATTTGAACGACCACTTGACCGGCGCGACGCTCGGCAGTGATCTCGCTGAGCAGATCCGAAACCGTCACGAGGGAACCCCGCTTGGAGAGGTCATGAGATCGATCGCGCCCCAGGTCGAGGAGGATCGCCAGACGCTCATTGACCTGATGGAACGGATGGGTACGGCAAAGAATCCCGTCAAGCAGGCCTCGGGCTGGCTGGCCGAGAAGGTGAGCCGGGTGAAGTTCAGCGCCGCGGTCTCTGGCGAGCCAGACCATGGTGCGTTCATGGCGTTGGAGAGCCTCACGCTCGGGGTGGAGGGCAAGATGGCTCTGTGGACGGCGCTGAAGGAGGTCGCCGACCAGAGCCGCTAGCGTCGATTGATCTCGACGAGCTGATCAATCGCGCCGAGGCGCAGCACAGCGCCCTTGAACCCGAGCGCCTGACGACCGCTCGGCGCGCGCTGGAGAACGACGAGTGACCGAGCCGAGCGTCAGCTGGCTGGCTCAGAGCGCGAAAACATCCGAACCGCCAGATGCCGGCCCACAGGGCCGGTTCGTCTGCGGTCAGAAAGTCACGATCGCCGACGCGCGGGATGAGCCTTCCAAACGGTCGCCCCGGCTGCGCCACCGGAGCGTTCCGGATCATTGCATATAGAAACCGACGGCACGAAACGACCGCTCCGGCACGCGTTGAGGTTGCGAGCGGGTGTTACCGCCTACGCCCGCCGCGTCGGTCCCGGCCACGTCCGCCGCGGCGGTCCCACAACCACCTGAGCGTCAGAAATTCCATGATGCGCTTGAGCATCCCAGCTCCTTGAGTTCGTCGACAACGGTGGTCTACCCGGACCGGAACCTGAGGAACCACCTGCATCGGCGCCGGCCGTGCCACATGGACCGCTTGCATGGAGCTCGGCCCGACCCGACCGGGGGCTTCGGCAACGGGAGTCTGTCTCGCCGTTGCCGACTGCCCAATTGTGAGCGAGCGACCGCGCCGGAAGTCGAGTTCGAGACTTCCGACTTGGACGAGGATCAGCCGTGTCGCCGCCCGATGTCCGGGCTCCCGCATCCCGCTGGGGCAGCAGCCGTTCTCGGCGGTGGCTTATCGCGACACCATCGCGGCGATCGAGACGGCGCTGCCCAGGCACGCCTGGCCGGCCTACGCCCTGTCCAATCACGACCTGTCCCGTGCCACCAGTCGGCTGACCGGCCCTGGCGTATTTCGTCGCCCGGGCCCGAGTCGCCGCCACCCTGCTGCTGACGTTGCGTGGCGCCCCGTTCCTGTACTACGGCGAGGAGATTGGGATGATCGACGGTCCCGTCTCGCCCGAGCAGGCAGCAGACCCAGACGGCCGGGACGGCTGTCGCACCCCCCTGCAGTGGAACGGCAACCCCGGTGCCGGTTTCACCACCGGCGGCCCGTGGCTGCCGATCCCCGCGACCGCGGCCACGGTCAAGGTCGCCGACCAGCTGACTGACCCCAGCTCGTTGTTGAACTTCTACCGGGAGTTGATCCGCCTACGGCGCGACACTCCCGTGCTGCGTGCCGGCGACTATCAACCGTGCGCCGCGGACCCTTACCTCTACGCCTACCACCGCCACGACCCCACCGATGACGTGCTGATCGCCGCCAACTTCAGCGACTCCGATCGCCGCTACGCCGATCCGCAGCTAACCGCGCGCGGTGACCGACTGCTGTCCACCGAAGGACCTGGCGGCGACGAGGTCGAGCTGGGGCCGTTGCACCCTCGCCCACTCGAGGCCACCGTCATCCGTCTAACTTCCGGTTAGCGCGTGGCCGGTCGCTCACTGACAGCAATCGGCCCGCGATTCTTTTGCCGATCCCCAATGCTACGCCGAGCGGTGGGGCGGGCAGTTCTCGTCAAGTCCGGCCAGTGGGTGGCTGGAGTATCTCGCGCCGCTCTCCGCCGGTTGCGCGAGCGTGAAACAAGTTCGGCGCACCGTCGCCTGTCGCCGGCTTGACAGGGTCCGCCGTCCGTGACTAGGGTTGCTGGGAACGCTCGTGAATCTTGTGCCAGATGCGCAGCGGGAACATTCCCAGCAGCGGAGCACGTCGGCCGAGCTGGTCGCGGTCCTCGCGGTCAAAAGCGGAGGCGTAATGGCGTGCCGCGGCCGGGGAGGGGTATGTCTTGCTTCCCCCGGCGCCGCAATCTCGCTGACACTCCCAGCGCATGACGGCGCCGCTCGCCGCGAACCGGTAGCGGTGACCGAACACCCTGCAGCGCAGCATCACGCTCGGAGTGCCGGTGGCCGTCGGGCTGGCAACCGCGGCTGTGCGGGCACGGCCACCTGGCATGCCGAACCGCTCCCCCGCGGGTGTGCAGGAATGGCGTCATGAGCGTGCAGACCGCCACGATCGATACGAGGATCCCGTCTCGGCTGGATCGGCTGCCGTGGTCGCGTTTTCACTGGCGGGTTGTCATTGGCCTGGGCACGGTCTGGATTTTGGACGGGATCGAGGTCACGATCGTGGGAGCTGTCGGCGCGCGTTTGACCGAAAAAGGCAGCGGTCTCGGCCTGAGTGTTTCGGGGGTGGGGACCGCGGCGGCGATCTACG